>JALZGD010000283.1:2247-2959 GCA_030861205.1 Actinomycetota bacterium | reverse complement strand
CAGCGACCGAACGTCGTCGCAATCGTCGAGCACAGCCAGCCGGTCGCCTATCGCATGCTCGCGGCCGGCGACTTCGAGTCGTTCCTTGGTCCGCGGGTGATTAGGGTCGACCGCTCCCGCGACGACGACGTGAACGTTCGGGATGCGATCGCGCGCCTCGGCAACTGCCCGGATCAGCTCGCGGTGCCCCTTCGCAGGATCGAGCCGGCCGACGGCACCGACCACGAATGCATCTGACGGCCACCCGAGCTCCTCGACGAGCGCGGAGCGTGCGCGCTCCCGATCGGCGTCGACGTGGTCGATGCCGGTGTGGACGAAGGTTGCTTTCCGCGCCGCGGGGCCGCGGAGACCCGCGATAGACGCGCGGCTCACTCCCACGACGCGGTCGACACACGCGCCGATCGAGCTCGCGAACGCGCCTTCGAAGCTGAAATCGTGCTTGACCCACAGCACACGCGTTGCCGCGCCGACGCGAGCCGTCGTACATACCAGTGCAGCCTTGATCCCATTGGCGTGCACGAGCCGTGCTCCGATCGACCGCAAGTGATTGCGCAGTGCAAACGAGCGGGTGACGAGACCCGGCGGACGCGGCGGTACGTCGATAACCGTCACTCGACGACCGTCGGCGCGCAACGCGGTAACGAGCGGGCCATCTTGAAGGCTCACGATCTCGTGCACCCATTCGGCCCCCAGCTCTGCGATCAAGCGACGC
>JALZGD010000283.1:0-2237 GCA_030861205.1 Actinomycetota bacterium | reverse complement strand
CCGTCTGCGGCATGTGACGACACGAACGTGACCGGGATCGGTGTCACAGGACCTTCTGAGTCGTGTACCAAAGACGTCTCGCGGCGCGCCCGGGGATCGACCGCATCAGCGGCTCGTACAGATCGCGCCGCTTCAGCTCGAGCCCGAGTGTCGTCGCGCGGTTGCCGACATCCTGACGGGGCAGGTCGAACGGATCGCTCCACGAACCACTGGCGGATGCGCCGCATGCGGCAACGAAGCCCGCTTCCCTGCACACGGCGGTGACCATCGGCGACGATGCGCCGTAGGGATACGCCGCGACGTCGACGGGAGCCGAGACGGTCTCTTCCAGCACTTTCTTGGAGACCTCGAGCTCGTCGCGAAGCTCATCGCGAGCTAGCGTCGTCAGGTCGCGGTGCGTGACGGTGTGGCAGCCGATATCGACTCCTTCGGCGTGCAGTATCTCGACTTCCTTGCGCGACAGCATCGGTCTCCGCGGAACGTCCCTATGGACCTCGCCGAGCCAGCCCGAGATGACGAACACGGTCGCGACCGCTCCGGTGGACTGCAGGATCGGCACGAGCTCGTACAGGTTGTTCTGATACCCGTCGTCGAACGTGAGGCACGCAGTGCGAGCGGCCTCGGGTCGGTGCAGCCCGCGGGCCAGCTCCCCGAACGTGGCGAACGTGTAGCCCCGCGCCTTCAGATACTCGATCAGCGAGCGCAACCTGGAGGGCGCGATGAACAGCCGCTGCGGGTCGTCACGGACCGGCACGTACTCGATGCCGTGCATCGCAAGGATGAGGGGCCGGGACGCCTTCGATCTCACATGTTGCATAGTTCCATGACGTGAGGTTCGAGGTCTTTGGCGATCCGCGCACGCTGGAGTCGATCCGACCGCAATGGGACGTCCTCGCGTCGCGCGTCGGAAGCCCGTATTGCTCGCCGATGTGGATGCTCGCATGGTGGCGGCATGTCCCGCTCGCCGACACGCAACCGCGCTTCGTCGCGGCGTTCGACGACGAACGCCTCGTCGGCCTGGCGCCTTTCGTCGCCGCACACGAGGGTCGTGGCTTCTGGACCTATCGCCTGCTCGGAGCACCGACGTCGCTTCGGATCGAACCCCTCGTGGACGAAGGCCGCGAGCGGGAATTCGCGCAGGGCGTAGCCGCGCATCTGGCACGTCTGCGTCCGTTCCCGGCGATGATCAGGCTCGAAGGGATCGGGTCGGACTCGCTCTGGCCGCAGGCGTTACAGGAGCAATGGCCCGGCCCCAAGCGACCAACGGTTCACCGCGTCAATTCGATGACCGCACCTCACGTGACGGTTTCCGGCTCGTACGAAGACTGGTTCGCCGCGCGGACGCGGAATTTCCGCCAGCAGATGCGCAGGACGCAACGGCAACTTGCAGCCGAGGGCGGCGTGATCCGGCGCGCGCGCAGCGTCGACGACATCGGCCGCGCGGTGCGGGAATTGCGACGCTTGCACGACAACCGGTGGGCGACGCGCGGGGGGTCGGCCGTGATGTCGTCGCGGGTCGAGAACATGCTCCTCGACCTTGCGCACGCAAGCGACGGAACCGCTCGCCACAACCTAAGGATCTGGACGATCGAGGTCGGCGGTCACGTCATCAGCTCGCAGTTGTTCTTGTCGTCGGGCGGCGAGGTCGCGTACTGGTTGGGCGGGTTCGACAATGCGTGGGGGGCGTATAGACCGTCGATCGTGACGATCCTTCGAGCGATCGAGGAAGCGTTCGAACGCGGCGATCGTCGCGTCGATCTCGGAGGCGGCAGCCAGTCCTACAAGATGCGGTTCGCCGACGGAGAAGACGTCTTGGAGTGGTGGGCGATCGTCCCACCGGGCCGCACCTCTCCTGCAGCGCGGGCCGCGCTTGCGGTCGACGAAGGCCGGAAGACGGTGGCAGCGAAATTGCCCCCCGACATCAAACGGCGCATCAAGCAGCTGATCGGCCGCTGAATCGTCAGCCGCCTCGACGCCGGACGCCGAGCATCTTCAGCGCGAGCCGTGTGGGGCCGTGGCGTGGTGGACCCGCCAAGCGGGGCGCGGCGAAACGATCCCAGGGCCCCGGCGTCCACGCAAACGCGAGCTTGTAACCGGCGCGTTCTACAGCCGCTCGAACGCGGGCGTCGTGAAGCCCGAACGGATAGGCGAAAGTCGTGCATTCGGTGCCGATCGCATCCTCGATCGCATGCTTGGATGCGCACAGCTCCTGTTCGAGAGCGTCATCGCCGAGCTTG
>JALZGD010000282.1:1834-2968 GCA_030861205.1 Actinomycetota bacterium | reverse complement strand
CGTGGCCATCTTGATCGACGCTCCACGAAGGTCGAGGTTCGCCCCCGCGTCGACCGACGTGCCGCCACCGTAGAAAGCAGCGTCACCTTTCCGGTCGCGTGAATGACCGACGGCGCGCTTGCGACCGTGGACCGTCCCCACCGACTTGAACAGGCTCGGCCCGCGGTTCTGCTCGGCGATCATGATCGGGCCCGCTGCCTCGGCGGGCGTCTGCCCGCACCCGCCACAGAAGTCCGGGTTGCGGTCGGCCGACGTGTCGTCGACGTAGCTGATGATCGCTTGTCCCTTCCTGCCCGCGTGCACCTGCATGAAGTCTCCGAGTGAGCGGTCGGGCGACCCACCTAGTCCCTGGGTCGAGATGTTCCCGAACTTGTTCTGGTGATCGCTCACCTTCGTGACTTTGAACGTCGGTTTGCTCGCGAGAGCGTTCAGGCTTTGGGCCATGTAGACGTTCCACGTCCCGTGGTCGAGCGTGTCGGGCCCGTACTTCCCGTTCTCTTTCGCCTGCGGAGCGCCGTACCAGACGATGTCGACACGTCCCGCGTCGCCCGCGACGATCCACGGCATGACGTTGTTGCCGAGCTTCGCAGGCGACACATTGATCGGGTCCGACCACGTCTTCGCGCCGTCTTTCGACACTGAGAGCTTCACAACGCCGGGGCCATTAGCCGACCCGCCGTTGGTAGCAGACGGGTACTCCGCCCACACTGCGTACAGGTTCCCGGAGTGGTCGATAGCGATCGCTGCGAATAGATAGCCCGTTCCATAGCGACCAGGTTTGCGGACGTACGAGTCGTGCCAGTACATGTTGACGTGGCCGGGGTCGCCGGGAGCGACCTGCGACGGATCGGTGCAGCTGTTCGCGATCTTGGCCGCGGTGTCGTCGCCCTGCGCGCCGCTGCAGTAAGAGACGATGACGGCATCGCCCTTGCCGCTCGTGTGGATCGCGTAAACGCGATGGACGAAGGGATCCCCCTGGTTCGGCGGCTGGTTGTCGACGACGATGTTTCCGGGGATGCCTTCATCCGGGCTCGCCACAGCCGGCGGGCCCGCACATGCTGCTCCCGCAGCGGTGCAGAACGATCCGTAGTGCACCCCGTCGAGCGACTCGTTCATGACGAGCTGGTTCCCGCC
>JALZGD010000282.1:0-1810 GCA_030861205.1 Actinomycetota bacterium | reverse complement strand
TCGTGTCGATCCCGAGCCACTGCCGGTCGACCGCTGTGCCGTTGACCGAGTTGCACGACGTCTCGAATGTCTTGCCGTGGTCGTCGGATCGAGATGCAGAGAAGTTAGTCAGTCCTTGGAGATCGACGAAATAGATCGCGCCGGTGAGCGGATCGATCTTGATCTCGGAGTCTCCGCCCCCAGCACACGTTCCCGGTTTGCCGTCGACGTTGCCCTCGATCATGTGGAAGCTCTTCCGGTGATCGTCCGATCGGTAGATCAAGGACTGCGTCGTCGAGAACCCGAATGGGAAGCTGACGTAGGTCTTGTCGCCGCCCTTAGGGCTTACGTCGACGCCGAGGTCCGGCTCGAAACCGGGCCTGAAGTTGTCGACGACGGTGGGGGTCGAAAAACCAACCGAGGCTCTGTGGCGCCTCGCCGCGTGCACGGTTGGAGTTATGAATGCCGATCCAACTACTGCAAGGACGGCAAGCGGAGCGACCAGACGGAACCGGGATGACATGCGGATCTCCTTTGCTGCGATCCGCTCCCCCTCTTTGGCCTCACCGACGTCGGACCGCATGCCCATGGTACGCGCTCGTCATCACTACGATGTCACCATGAGGTCTGTCGCCGTCATCCAGCACGAGCCGTCGGTACCTCCAGGTTCGATCACGGAGGTGCTCGAACAGCACGACATCGAACATTTCGTATTAGAAGCATGGCGCGAGCAGTCGTGGCCTACGCCTGGTGACCTAAGCGGATTGGTCGTGCTGGGCGGCACGATGAACGTGGACGAGCTGGATCGCTATCCGTTCTTGAAGAAGAGTCGCGACCTGATGGCCGGCGCGATCGAAAGCGGCATCCCGACGCTCGGCGTGTGCTTGGGCTCCCAGATGATGGCGCGTGTCCTGGGGGCCGAAGTCTTCAGGGCATCGCCCCGCAACGCCCTGTTCTCACGCGTTGTCGTCACTGAGCCGGACGATCCGATCGTTGCCGCGTTCGCATCCGACACCCCCGTGCTGCAGTTCCACGAAGACACGTTCACGGTGCCGCCCGACGCCGTTCCGCTGGCAACCAGCGCCGCAAGCGGGTTGGCGCAAGCGTTCCGTTACGGAGACAGCGCCTATGCGATCCAGTTCCACTTCGAGGTCGACCGTCCGATCATCGAGCAGTGGTGCCAGGACATCGGCGATGACTCACTGGTCGCCGAATGGGGAACGTCGACGGATCAATTGCTCGGTGGCGCGGATCGCTACGCCGAGCCTGCGTATGACGCCGGAAAAAAGCTGATGGCTCGCTTCCTCGCACTAAAAACAGCCGCCGTCCGATAACGATCAACGATAGGTCCGGCCTCGTATGAGGCCCCGCTATCGTGCGTACAAGACGAACACGAGGAGGCGGCCGACATGAGCGACTGGAATCAGAAGATCATCGATGAGTTCCGCGCGAACGAGGGTCACGTCGGTGGTCCCTTCGAGAACCAACCCCTTTTATCGCTCCACCACAAAGGCGCGAAGACCGGTACCGAGCGGATCAACCCGCTCGCGTACCAGAAGCTCGATAACGGGTACGCGATCTTCGGATCCAAGGGCGGCGCGCCGACGAACCCCGACTGGTACTACAACCTGATCGCCAACCCCGAGTGCTCGGCCGAGATCGGAACCGAGACGCTCGAGCTAACAGCGCGCGTTGCCGAAGGCGACGAGCGCGAGCGCATCTGGATCAAGCAGAAACAGCTCAATCCGGGGTTCGCCAGCTACGAAGAGAAGACCTCGCGTCAGATCCCTGTTGTGATCCTCGAACCTCGCTAAGCGAGGCGCCTCTTTAC
>JALZGD010000093.1 GCA_030861205.1 Actinomycetota bacterium | reverse complement strand
CGCGACCGACGGCCCGTCCGCCGAGGCCGCTCGGGCACGGATCACCGCGATCGCCAACCCGCAGATGCCCAAGGTCGGCGAGCGCTTCCTCGGCACGGTCGTCAAGACGACGACGTTCGGCGCGTTCGTCAACATCGCCCCGGGTCGTGACGGGTTGGTGCACATCTCCAAGCTCGGCGAAGCTCGCATCGAGCGGGTCGAGGATGCCGTGAACGTCGGCGACCGTCTCGAGGTCGAGGTCACCGACATCGACAGGCAGGGACGGATCAACCTGACGCCGGTTGCGTGGCTCGATCGTCAGGTCGAGAGCGGCAAGACGATCGAAGAAGCCCGTGCCGCCGCAGTGCAGGGCAGCGGCGGAGGCGACCGCGGCCCCCGGCGAGACCGCGGCGACCGCGACCGGGGCCGCGACAGGGGTGATCGTGACCGGGGCCGCGACAGAGGCGACCGCGGGCCGCGCCGCGAGCGTGCTCCTCGTCGTGAGGACTCCTGATGCCGTTCGAACGAACCGTTTGCTCTAACGGCGCGACCGTCGTGACCGAGGCGATGTCCGAGGTCCGGTCGGTATCGACCGGGTTTTGGTTCGACGTCGGCGCGCGCGACGAGCCCGACACGATCGCCGGCACATCGCATTTCCTCGAGCACCTGCTGTTCAAGGGGACGCCGACTCGGTCCGCGAAGGACATCGCCGACGAGTTCGATCGCGTGGGCGGCGACATCAATGCGTTCACCGGCAAGGAGTACACCTGTTACTACGCGCGCGTGTTGGACGTAGACCTGCCGATGGCGATCGACGTCCTCGCGGACATGATCACGAATTCGATAATCGATCGAGACGAGTTCGAATCCGAGCGAAAGGTGATCCTCGAAGAGATCGCCATGCACGACGACGCACCCGACGAGCTCGTCCACGACCTGTTCTATCGATCGGTGTTCCCGCAGCACCCACTCGGGCGGCCGGTGCTTGGCTTCAACGAGACGATCGGCCGGGTCGACCGCGACCGGGTCGCCGACTACTGGCGTGAGCGTTACTCGCCCAAGAATCTCGTTGTCGCGTCCGCAGGCCACGTCGACCACGGTGATCTCGTCCGACGCGTCGAGGCGTTGTTCGGTGACGAACGCGGGATCAAGACCAGCCGCGGCGGCGGTGAAGTCTCGATCGACACCGGCGTCAACGTGTTCAACCGGCCTACCGAGCAGGCCCACATCGTCGTCGGGACCGAAGGATTGCCGCGCGGCCACGAGGACCGCCACGCGTTGACGATGCTCGACACGATCGTCGGCGGCGGGATGTCCTCGAGGCTCTTCCAGGAGATCCGCGAGAAACGAGGTCTTGCCTACTCGGTGTACTCGTATCGATCCATGTTTGCGGAGACCGGGACGTTCGCCGTGTACGCGGGCACGACTCCGCAGAACGCGGACACGGTCATCGACATCATCCAGTCGGAGATCGCATCGATCGCACAAGATGGGTTGACTGATTCCGAGTTCGCTCGCGCGAAGGGGCATGTAAAAGGCTCTCTCGTCCTGTCGGCAGAAGATCCCGGCAGCCGCATGAACCGCTTGGGGCGTCAGCAACTGACGACCGGTGAGATCCTTTCGCTCGACGAGCTGATTGCCCGTTACGACGCGGTCGGCAAGGACGACATAGAGCGCGTCGCGCGCGATGTTCTGGCAGACAAGCGCTTCAGGGTGACGGTCGTAGGCCCATTCGAGGACGACGCTTTCGACCGCTACGCCGCGTAGCTTCGATGATCCGAGTCGCGGTCATAGGGGCCGCGGGACGCATGGGCTCGACGGTCTGCGATGCCGTCGAAGGTGACGACGAGCTGGAGCTCATCGCGCGCATCGATGTCGACGATCCTCTGGACGCGGCCGTGGAAGCGGGCGCAGAGGTCGCCGTCGATTTCACGACGCCGCAGTCAGTGAAGAAGAACGTGTTGTGGATGCTCGAGCGCGGGATCCACTGCGTCGTCGGAACCACCGGGCTTGCCGACGACGACCTCGCCGAGATCCGAGATGCGGCAGCGGGCTCGTCTGCCAACTGCTTCGTGGCACCCAACTTCGCCGTCGGTGCCGTGCTGATGATGCGTTTCGCGGCCGCCGCAGCTCCCTATTTCGCGCGGGCGGAGATCTCCGAGCGCCATCACGAGAACAAGCTCGACGCGCCGTCGGGAACGGCTCTGCGAACCGCCGACCTGATGAACGGTGCGCGTGGGGACGCATGGCAGGCGCCGCCCGGGGAAGGCGCCAGCCGCGGGCTCGATGCAGGCGGCATCAACATCCACTCGCTGCGCGTCCCGGGATCGGTCGCGCATCAAGAGGTCATCCTCGGCTCCTCCGGTGAGACGCTCACGATCCGGCACGACTCCCTCGACCGGTCGTCGTTCATGCCCGGGGTGTTGCTGGCGGTGAAACGCGTGGCGGCGCTGCCCGGCCTCACCGTGGGCTTGGAGCACCTGCTCGATCTCTGATGCAACGCATCGTCCAGCGGTCGGTCGTCGCGCTTTGCCTCGCGCTCGTGTGCTCGTCGTGCTACGTAGGTGACAACCCGAATCTCACCTCGACCGGGAAGGGCAAGCCACAGGTGACCTTTGACTTCCCCGATCACGTCGATGCAGGCGAGCAGGCGAAGTTGGTGCTCGACATCTCGAACCCCGGCCCGGGTGACATCCCACACGTCTTCGTCGGGTTCGCGTTGTTGGGTGATCCAACGGGCGTCAATCCCCTGATCCCGATCGGTGCGAAACATAAGAACCCCGCCGTCGTGTCGATCGATCCCAAACCCGAGGCAGTCTCCTCCGACGCAGACATCTACCGTTTCGGCCCCCTTCGGGAGGGTCGCTCGACGACCATCACGTTCGTCATCGACATACCGGACCTCACGGGTCGGTTCGAGAACAGCGTCCAGGTCTACGACGGGAACGAGCCCGACCGGTCGGTCGGGGTCCGTCTCGAGACGATGGTGGGCGGTTAGGTTGAAGACTTCACGTCTACGGAGGGACGAACATGGTTAATCGTTTCGGTCGAGTGCTCACGGCCATGGTCACGCCGTTCGACGACGATGGGGAGCTCGATCTTCAAGTCGCGCGCCGCCTTGTGACGCACCTGATCGAGCACGGGTCTGACGGCCTCGTCGTGTGCGGCACGACGGGGGAGTCACCGACTCTCACCCACGAGGAAAAGCTCGCGCTGTTCGAGGCTGTGGTCGATGAAGTCGGGGGCCGCGCGACGGTCATCGCCGGCACCGGCACCTACAACACGAAAGAGTCGATCGAGCTGTCGAGACAGGCGGCGGAGCGGGGCGTCGACGCGTGCCTGTTGGTGACGCCGTACTACTCGAAGCCCCCGCAGAACGCGCTCCTCGCGCACTTCAACGCGATCGCCGATGCCATCGACGTGCCGGTCATGATCTACGACATCCCGGGCCGAACCGGTCGGCGAGTCGAACGCCCGACGATGGTCGCCCTGGCCGCCCACGAGCGGATCATCGCGGTCAAGGACGCCGTCGGCGATGCGGGCGAGACCGCGGCGCTGCGCGCGGACCTGGACGCTGCGGGCCACACCGATTTCGAGATCTACTCGGGTGACGATGGCTTGTTGCTCCCGCATATCGCGGCAGGCGCGGTCGGCATCGTGTCCGTCTGCTCCCACCTCGTCGGACGTCAGATCAAACAGGTCTTCGAAGCGTGGGGCGACGGCAAGGTCGACGAGGCAACGCGCATCTACCTCGAGTTGCTCCCGTTGATGAACGTGATCATGGGCGTCACGGCGAGCCCGATCCCGGTCAAGGCAGCGGTGAACATGATCGGACTCGGCGTGGGCACGCCGCGGCTGCCGCTGGTAGAGGCGACCGACGACGAGAAGGCGATCATCCGCGCGAGCTTGGAGAAGTCGGGCCTGTTGTGAGGTCCGCCGAGGCCGGCACCCGGGTCGTCTTCCTCGGTGGTCTTGGTGAGGTCGGCCGCAACATGTTCGCCGTGGAATCCCGCGGGCGGATCGTGGTCATCGACGCGGGGCTCTCTTTCCCGACCGAAGAGATGCCGGGCGTCGATCTGGTGCTCCCGGATTTCACCTGGGTTGCCGACCGCGCGGATCAGTGCGACGGCATCATCCTGACCCACGGCCACGAAGATCACGTGGGTGCCCTGACGTGGCTGTTGCAGAAGGTCCAGGCCCCCGTGTTCGGGACGCCGCTGACCCTCGGCATGGCGCGGCGCCGTATGAGCGAGTTCGGCGTGTCGGGGGAGATGACTGCGGTGGCAGCCCCGGGAGAGCGGTCGATCGGTCCATTCAGGTGTCGGTTCCTTGCGGTATCGCATTCGATACCCGACACCATCGCGGTCGCCGTCGACACCGACGATGGTCGGATCGTCTACACGAGTGACATCAAACTCGACGAGTACCCCGTCGACGGTCGGCGGACGGATCTCGATGCGTTCGCGCAGCTGGGGCGTGAAGGGGTCGACTTGCTTCTCGCGGATTCGACGAACGCTGAACGACCGGGGCGCACGCCTTCCGAGGCCATCGTCGGGCCGGTTGTCGACTCGATCGTCGGAGCAGCTCGCCGTCGCGTGATCGTCGCCTGCTTCGCATCGAACCTGCATCGCATCCAGCATGTCTGCGACGCCGCCGAGCGAGCGGGTCGAAAGGTTGCTTTTGTCGGGCGGTCGATGGTTGCCAACGTCGAAGTCGGACGGGAGCTGGGCCACCTGTCGATCTCGGACGCGACCATCGTCGGCATCGAAGAGCTCGACCGTTGTGCTCCGCAAGAGACGGTCGTCGTGTGCACGGGCTCGCAGGGTGAGCCTTTGTCGGCGCTGTCGCTGATCGCTGCCGGCGAGCACAAGTTCGTCACCTGCGAAGCGAACGACACGGTGATCCTCTCGGCGAGCCCGATACCGGGGAACGAATCGGCCGTCCATCGTGTGCTCAACGCGCTGTATCGCGCCGGGGCCGACGTATTCCACGCGGGCACCGCCCCCGTTCACGTCTCCGGGCACGCCGCCGCGGACGAGCTAAGCGAGTTGATCTCGGTCGTCAAGCCACGACATTTCACGCCCGTCCACGGCGAGTATCGGCAGCTGAAGCTCCACGCCAAGATCGCCGAGGGGGCCGGGTGCGATCCCGCCACCATCAAGATCGTCGAGGACGGCGATGTCCTCGAGCTCAGCGGCGGCGAGGTACGTCGCGGCGACCGCGTGCCGCACGGAACGATCCTCGTCGACGGCATCGGTGTGGGAGATGTCGGGCCGGTCGTCCTGCGTGACCGACGGGTTCTTTCCGAGGACGGCGTCGTCATCTGTGTCGTCACGATCGACGGCCAGTCCGGCGAGATCCTCGCCGGACCCGATCTGATCACCCGCGGTTTCGTGCACGAGGGCGAATCGCGCGTGTTCCTCGACACCGCAGCCGATCGCGCGTTGGCCGGCCTCGAAGAGCTCGAAGCTCAAGGGGTCACGGATTGGGGAGCGATCAAGAAGGCAGTGCGTCATGCACTCGGCGAGTACCTGTGGGCCGAGACGAGACGCCGGCCGATGATCTTGCCGATCGTGATGGAGGTCTAAGCCAAGATCTGGCGGCAAATTGGCCGCAATCGGCCTCCTACCGTGGAATGCCTGTGGCTTGTGTTAACTATTGGTAATCTTGTGGCTCGAGAGCAAACGGAGGAGGGCGGTTGGCCACTCAGACCCGGCGCCGGCGCGCGCCGTCGCGCTCGACTTCTGCGCGCCGTCCCGCCCGTGGGCGGGTTGGCTCGTCAGCCCGCAAACCGCCGGCTCGCCGCCGTCCCAAGGAGCCACCTCTCATCAGTCGTGTCGCATCGACGGTGGGCGGCCACATCATCAGCGCCCCGACCGAGGTATGGGGCATCGTCACGGTCTTCGCGGGAGTGCTCGCGTGGCTCGGCATCTTCAGCCACGGCGCCGGCCCGGTGGGGGCCGGTATCCGCTATGTAGCGATGTTGTTCGTCGGGGGCATGGCTTTCGTCGTCCCCCTCGCCGTGATTGCCGCGGGCGTCCTCATCGTCATCCCGCGTACCCGCCCGCACGTGTTGCGGATCGCCGTGGGTTTGGCCCTCGCGACGATCGTGCTTGCCGCGATGATTCACCTCGCGCATCACGATCGGCCCGTTTCGATCCCGCTCGAGCGTCTACGTCACATCGGAGGGATCTTCGGCGCGGTGATCGCGCGCCCGATATCGGACGGGATCGGTATCTGGCCGACGTGGATCCTGCTGATCCTCGTTCTGGGGGTCGCGACCCTTGTGTTGACGCGTACTCCGATCGGTCGCGTGTACGGATGGATGCGCACCGGCACGGCCGCGTCGTACGCGTTCCTGAAAGGCCTAGCCGCCGGTGTCGGGATCGATGAAGACGACGACGAAGACGAAGACGGCAGCGAGGAAGACGAGGATTACGACGACTACGAGCTGGATGCCGACGACGAGGAAGACGAAGGAGAAGTCGACGACGAGGAAGAAGAGGAAGGTGCCGACGAAGAGACCGATGACGTCGCAGCTACAACGCGGCCACGGCAGCTCTCGATCCCCGTCGGTGACACTCGCTCGTTCAAGCTCCCGCCGCTAGATCTCTTAGCCAAGGGCGACAACCGCGAGGTCTCGGCCCGCTCTATCGAAGAGACAACGAAGATCCTCGAAGAGACGCTCGAGCAGTTCCAGGTCGATGCATCGGTCACCGGGTACACCGCCGGGCCGAGCGTTACGCGGTTCGAGATCGAGCTGGGTGCCGGCGTAAAGGTCAACCGGGTCCTCTCGCTCAAGAACGAGATCAAATACGGGCTCGCATCGGGAGAGCTCCGGTTCTTGGCCCCCATCCCCGGTCGTTCCGCGATCGGCGTGGAGGTCCCGAACCGCACGAGGCAGCTGGTCACGCTCGGCGATGTCCTGCGATCGCGCGAGGCACAGTCGAACAAACACCCACTCACCGTGGGACTCGGTAAGGACATCTCCGGCGAGGCGATGATGACGAACCTCACCGAGATGCCGCACGTGCTCATCGCCGGCGCGACGAACTCCGGTAAGTCGTCGTGTCTCAACTCGATAATCACGTCGATCCTCGTGCGGGCCCGGCCCGACCAAGTTCGGATGGTGCTGATCGACCCAAAGCGCGTCGAGCTGTCGCACTTCGCGGGCGTCCCGCACCTGATAACCCCGGTCGTCACCGTCCCGAAGAAAGCGGCGAGTGCCCTGAACTGGGTCGTGCGCGAGATGGAGAGCCGCTACGAGACGCTCGCCCATTCCGGAATGAGGAACCTCGAGTTCTACAACGAGGCAGCTGCACGTGGCGCCGTCGTCAAGCGCAACGAGGAGGACGAAGATCCCCGACCGCTGCCGTACATCCTGGTCGTAGTGGACGAGCTCTCCGACCTGATGATGGTGGCGCCGCGCGATGTCGAGAGCGCCATCTGCCGGATCGCGCAGATGGCTCGCGCTGTCGGCATCCATCTGATCGTCGCGACTCAGCGACCCTCGGTGGACGTTGTGACGGGAGTGATCAAAGCCAACATCCCGTCCCGCTTAGCGTTCTCGGTCGCATCGCAACAGGACTCGCGCGTGATCCTGGATCAGGGCGGCGCCGAGGATCTGATCGGTCATGGCGACATGCTCTTCCTGCACGCGAACTCGTCGAAGCCGCGTCGTATCCAGGGAGCATGGGTCAACGAGAAAGAGATCGCTGCCGTCGTCGGCCACTGCCGTCGCCAAGGACATCCGGATTACATCGAAGGCGTCACCGTCGAAGAGACGTCTCCCACTTCTACGGGTGGGGTCGGCGGCGACGACGAGCTCCTCCAAGAGGCTCTCGACCTCGTGGTCAGATCGCAACTCGGTTCGACTTCCATGCTTCAGCGCAAGCTGCAGGTCGGGTTTGCCAGGGCCGGGCGTTTGATGGACCTGCTCGAGCAACGGGGGATCGTCGGCCCCTCCCACGGATCGAAACCGCGCGACGTGTTGATGACAGTCGAAGAGCTCGACCAGCTCGCCTCTACGCCCTAGGCCCGCTCGAACCGCGCTTCTATAATCGCTACGGCGTCGCGTACGGCGCCGACTTCCCCGCGTTAGGAGTTGCATAGAAGTGGCCGAGCCCAAGACGATGGGGGCCTACCTCCGCGCTGCGCGGCGCCGCCGCCACGTGAGCATCGAGAGGGCCGCCGAAGACACCAAGATCCGGGCGAGCTTCCTCATGAGGATGGAGTCGGACGAGTTCGACTTCCTCGCGCCTGCCTACGTTCGCGGCTTCCTCAAGTCCTACGCGCGATATCTACGGGTCGACCCCGATCCTCTGCTCCAACAGTTCGATCGGGTCCACGGGGGGCCGCGCGTCGACGCGGCTCAGATCGTTGCCCTCCAGCGTCGCGAGCGCAACCTTCCTCGGCAGCGACGTCGCTTGAATAGCTGGGTGGTCGCCGCGACCGGCGCGGTTCTCGTTCTCGTGATCCTTGCCGTCGTCGGAATCGTGAGCGCACCGAACCCCGTGCAGCCCCACGCTCGCATCGCTGTGAACCTGAGTCCTTCGCCTGCGCCATCTGTCGCCGCGAGCGCGACCCCTTCGACGACTGCCTCACCTTCGCCGTCGAGCAACGCGCTCGCGTTCGACAACGGGGTGCGTTTGAAGATCGTCGCGACACGCGCGCGCTGTTGGGTCAAAGTGCTCGCGTCGGACAGTCAGACGGTTCTCTACAGCGGGACGATCGAGGTCGGGCAGAGTCAGAGTGTCTCGGACCCGAAGTCGATGACGGTTTTGCTC
>JALZGD010000092.1:5836-8779 GCA_030861205.1 Actinomycetota bacterium | reverse complement strand
GCCCTCGCTTCGAGCAGATGCTCGGTTACGAGACAGACGAGATCATGGCGCTCGACTTCTGGGGCAAGAACGTTCATCCCGAAGACCGTGGCGCAGTCACGCGCAAGCTCGACTGGGCGATCGCGGAACGGGTCCCCGAGGTCGAAGTCGAATATCGCTTCCGGCACAAGTCGGGTGAGTACCGCTGGTATGCAACGCTGCTTCGCTTCGAGGACAACAGAGCCGCGGCCCCCGCGAGCGCGGTTGGTTTCACGCTCGATGTCGCCGAGCGTAAGCAAGCCGAGACGCAAGTGCGCATCGCCAAAGAGGAAGCGGAGCGCGCGAACCAGGCAAAGAGCGAATTCCTGTCACGAATGTCGCACGAGTTGCGCACGCCCCTGAATGCGATCCTCGGCTTCGCACAGCTCTTAGAGCTCGAGGATCTGACCGGTTCACAGAAGGAGAGCATCGATCACATCGCCGACGGCGGCCGGCATCTGCTCGAGCTGATCAACGAAGTGCTCGACATCGCTCGGATCGAAAGCGGGCGCATCGCGCTGTCACTCGAGCCGGTGTCTCTGACCGAGGTGATCCAGGAGAGCATCGACCTTATCCGGCCACTTGCCGTCGAGAACTCGATCGAGCTGATGCCGTGGACTACGGACGACTACGAGGTCCACGTCTATGCCGACCGTCAGCGAGCGAAGCAGGTGCTGCTGAACCTGTTGTCCAACGCGGTCAAGTACAACCGAGCGGCAGGGTCTGTCGAGCTGCGTGTCGAGCACATGTTCGGCCGCATGAGGGTCACGGTCAGCGACACCGGTTTGGGTATCCCCCCCGACAAGCTCAGCGACATCTTCACGCCGTTCCACCGGCTCGGTGCCGAACAAACGGACGTCGAGGGAACGGGTTTGGGCCTTGCACTGTCCAAGCGGCTCGTCGAAGCGATGGGTGGGACGCTCAGCGTCCAGAGCACGGTCGGCGAGGGCACGTCCTTCTACTTCGATCTCGCCATCGTCGACGCTCCATTGAGCGCCCTCGAGCAAGACGCGCAAAGCGTGTCGCATCACTCGATGGGAGCTCCTCCGCCGAGCCCGATCCTGCCGGGTGAACACAAGACGCTTCTCTACATCGAAGACAACTTGTCCAACCTCCGACTCGTCGAGAGGATCCTTGCCGATCGCCCGGATATCAAGGTCCTCGCAGCGATGCACGGCGGGCTCGGGCTCGACCTTGCACGCGAGCACGTCCCGGATCTGATCCTTCTCGACCTGAACCTGCCGGACATGCACGGCGACGAATTGATCCAGATACTCCACGCTCATCCGCGTACGAATGCGATACCCGTGGTTGTCTTGAGCGCCGACGCGACGGAATCGCAGGTCGAGCGCTTGATGAACAGGGGAGCCTTGGCGTACTTGACCAAGCCGCTCGACGTGAAGCGGTTCTTGAAGCTGGTTAACGAGACACTGGGCGCGCCCGTCGGCTAGACGCCGTCGAGGGAAAGGCACGAATCTTCGCGGTCGGCGGGAATTGGTCCGACTGAGCTATGCAGCAAATCTCTCGTCGTGCCGACATAACTGTTGATGAAGCTCCTTCTGGCCGAAGAACCGTCCGACAACAGGCAGGCACTTAGAACGACCCTTGCTACCGAGACGACGTTCGACCTCATAGGCGAGGCATGCACGGCCCAAGAGGCTCTTGATCTTGCGGCGATCCTCCAGCCCGAAGTCATCTTGTTGGCACCGAACCTCCCCGATATGTCGGGCGCGCGGGCGACTGCGGAGATCATCAGTCGCTTTCCCGGAACGCAAGTCATCGCATTGAGATCGGACGATTGCGATCAGTTCGAGATCGACGAGATGATCGCCGCCGGAGCATGCGGGTGCTTGTCGCTGAGACTGCGGCCGCTGGCACTGAATCTCGCAAGACGGTCGTAGCCGCAGTCGATCTGCGTCAGAATAGATGGCAGCGCATCCGGACCGGGGGGCACGGCCTACTCAGATGGCATTCATGCCGAGCTCAGTGCAGAGCAAGATCGTCCAGGACAAGGCGAGTCTCTCGGGCGTACGCAGGGCAATCCGCGCTGACATGTCCCGTGTCGGCATCGACCCTTCGATGGCATTCGACTGCTTAGTTGCCGTCACCGAAGCGTGCACGAACGCGCTGCTTCACGGGACCAGTGGCTCGCACGGGATGCAACCGCAGATCGCGTGGCGGATCGATCCTCAAGCCGCCTATTTCTGGGTGCAGGATCACGCGTCGCTGGAATGGTCGCGGGCGTCGCACCCATCCCGCACTCCGGAAGCCGACTTCGGGCGAGAGAACGGCTATGGGCTCGAGATCATGAGCGGCCTCATGGACGAGGTGGACATCGCGTCGGGTCCAGGAGGCACCACCGTTGCGCTGGTGAAGAGGTTCAGCGCGGCGTCTTGACCAGTACTTCGGCGTTGATCCAGCCGAGCCCTGTTATGCCGAGCGCCTGCGCTGCTGCGTGGCTGAGGTCGAGTACGCGTCCGCCGATATACGGCCCCCTGTCGTTCACGAGGACGACGACCCCGCGTCCCCCGAAAGTGACGTACAGCCACGTGCCGAGGGGCAGGTCGAGACTCGCGGCCGTGTAGAGGTTCGGATCGAAGATCTGACCGCTCGCGGTGGGCCTCCCGGCGAATCCCGGCCCGTACCAGGATGCGATCCCTTCGAAGGTGACGCCGGTGCCGGCGAAGCCCGCAGGGATCTCCGGCGCGGGGCCGGATGGCCCGAGCAGTGACGCCATCGTTGAAGAACCCGATGCTGCTTGCGCGCGGGCGGCCTTTTCCAGTCGCGAGATCTTGTCCGTGAGATCGCGCAACGTCGACCTGCGCTGGGCGAGGTTCGCGTCGATCTGCGAACCAACCTGGTCGAGTCGTCGCTTCGCCACGAGGAGCGACTGCTTCTTGTCGTCGAGCTCCTTCTGCTTTGTCT
>JALZGD010000092.1:5087-5826 GCA_030861205.1 Actinomycetota bacterium | reverse complement strand
CGTTCGATCGCGTCGCACGGTCGTTGGCCTCTGCGAGTAGCAGCATCTGATTGCCGTCTCTCGCCGACAGCAACAGAGCAAGCTGGCTTCCGGACGCGCCGGCTTCATATGCCGCGACGGCGCGAGCTACGAACGTCCGACGCGCTTCGTCGTAAGCCTCGCTTGCGTCACGGATGTCGAGATCGAGCGACGACATCTCGGCGCCGATCGCATCGATCCTGGTCGAGAGCTCGTCTTTCGAGCGGTCGAGATGCTCGATCCTGTGCTCGAGCGCGCTGACCTGATCCGCAACGGCCTGGGCTTCGCTCCTGAGGCCGTCGATGTCGTTGTTCGCTGCCGTGGCCGACGTGACGGTGGCGAATGCTGCCGCAGCGAGGCCGGCCGCGATCAGGGCGCGCCACAGCGACGGGCGGAAATGGCTCATATCGATTAATTCGGCCATCCAGGCAGCACTATTGAGGCGTTGTTGCCACGGCCCTTCGGGGGCGGGACAATCCCCGCACCTACGATCACAACCAGAGGTGGGCTAGGAGAGAGCATGGCGAGGATAGGGATCCTGACCGGTGGGGGCGATTGCCCGGGGCTGAATGCCGTTATCCGCGGCGTCGTGCGCAAGGGCGTCAATCGTTACGGCCACGCGATCGTCGGGTTCCGCGCGGGGTGGCGCGGTGTTCTCGAAGGCGACCTCGTCAACCTGACTCCGGACAACACCTCGGGCATATTGCCGCGTGGCGGAACG
>JALZGD010000092.1:0-5077 GCA_030861205.1 Actinomycetota bacterium | reverse complement strand
AACCCGTTCAAGGAAGAAGACGGCATAGGGCGCGTCAAGGAAACCTTGCGAGAAGAGAAGATCGACGGGTTGATCGCCGTCGGCGGCGAAGACACATTGGGAGTCGCCGACAAACTGACGGCGGAAGGCGTCAACGTGATCGGCGTTCCGAAGACCATCGACAATGACCTGAGCGCGACGGACTACACGTTCGGCTTCAACACGGCCGTGCAGATATGCACCGACGCGATCGACCGCCTGCACACCACCGCGGAATCGCACAACCGTGTCATCGTGCTGGAAGTCATGGGACGTCATGCCGGCTGGATCGCAACGTATGCAGGCTTGGCCGGCGGAGCGCACGCGATCCTTGTTCCCGAGCGTCCGTTCGATATCGAAGAGGTGTGCGACCACATCCGGCATCGCCACCGTCGCGGTAGCACGTACTCGATCGTGGTCGTCGCCGAGGGTGCCACTCCCGTCGAGGGAGAGGATGTAACGCAAGAATCTAGCGTCGACGCATTCGGTCACGTTCGCCTCGGCGGCATCGGTGTCGAGCTCGAGAAACAGATCGAACAGCGGACTGGGTTCGAGACGCGCACGACGATCCTCGGTTACATCCAGCGCGGCGGGACGCCGACTGCGTTCGATCGCGTCCTCGCGACGCGCTTCGGCATCGCGGCGATCGATGCCGTGGACGACAAGGATTTCGGCAAGATGGTCGCGCTGCAGGGAACGCACATCGTGCGAGTCCCGCTGAGCGAGGCCGTGGGCCAGCTGAAGACCCTCGATCCAGACCTGTACGAAACGGCCGAAGTCTTCTTCGGCTGAGCCATTCACAAATAGCAGCCGCGTAGGACAGACGGTCCTAGAGGGGGCCCTGGCGAATTAAACGACCCCGAAGAGCCCCGAGCGCAGCGAGGCGCGTGTTTGGAAACCCGATTCCGCACTTAGCGGAGCTATGTCGTTTACGCAGAGCGGAGCGTGGTCCCCAATAGGAATCCCAATTCCACACTTGGCGGAGCCATGGGACCGAGTGGCCGGAGCGGGTGCGGTCCCATGCCCAAAGTCGGACGCGGCTGTGGTCCGTCGCGCGTCATTACGCACGGCACGTAATGTTGACCCATGCCTGACTTGATAGATCTGAGGTCCGACACCGTCACTAGACCGACGCGTGAGATGCGTCATGCGATGGCAAGCGCCGAGGTCGGCGACGACGTGTTCGGCGACGATCCGACGGTCAACGCCCTACAAGAACAGGCTGCGGAGCTGCTCGGCAAAGAAGCCGGCCTGTTCGTTCCCACCGGGTCGATGGGGAATCAGGTGTCGCTAGGCACTCTTGCGCGGCCCGGTGACGAGGTCGTGTGCGAAGCCGGCGCTCACTTCCTTCATTACGAGGGCGGGTCGGTTGCAGCGCACCTCGGTCTGATGATGCGACCGCTGCCCGGCGAGCGCGGTGTCATAACTGCCGATCAGGTCGGAAGCGCCGCTCGACCGGGTAGCGAGCACAACCCGAGGACGGCGGTCGTCGCGATCGAGAACACGCACAACTCAGCGGGTGGGCGGATCTTTCCACTGGACGAGGCGCGTGCCATCGCCAAGGTTTGCGGTGAGCTGGATGTCGCGGTGCACCTCGATGGCGCTCGCATCTTCAATGCCGCCGTCGCGACCGGCATCCCGGCAGCGGAGTGGGCGGCGTGCGCCGACACCGTCACCTTCTGCTTCTCCAAGGGGCTAGGTGCGCCGATCGGGTCGATGGTGTGCTCGACTTCGGAGATCATCGCTCAGGGCCGCAAGCTGAGGAAGCGCCTCGGCGGCGGTATGCGTCAAGTCGGTGTGATCGCGGCTGCCGCACGCGTCGCACTCCAGACGGGCATCGACAGGCTCGCGGAGGATCATGCGAACGCCCGGAAGCTTGCCGAGGGCCTGGCGCAGCTCCATCAGGACGCCGTGGATCTCGAGTCGGTGGAGACGAACATGGTCTATCTCAACCTCGCCCCGTTCGGAAAGACCGGCCCCCAGGTCGCCGACGAGTTGCTCGCCGAAGGGATCCTCGCCCTCGGGATGCCGTCGCCCCTAATGCGCCTCGTCACCCACCGAGACGTGTCGACGAGCGACATCGACCGAGCGATCCAGGCGCTCACGAAAGTCCTAAAGACGGCCTAAGCCCGGTTTCGGCTGCGTTTGGTGGGGAACGAACCCACCGTGGTCATCACGTTCAACCTGCGCCTGCCGAGGGACGAAGCAAGCGTCCCGGTCGTACGTCACCTCTGCCGTGATGCCCTCGTCGAGCTCGGTGTCGAGGACCACTGCGTGTCCGATGTCGAACTCGCCGTGACCGAGGCCTGCACGAACGTCGTCCGCCACGCCGCAGGCACGCACGATGTGTACGAAGTGGCGGTCCAGGTCGACCCTTCGATCTGCTCGATCAAGGTCACCGACCTCGGGATCGGAGTCGTTGATGGAGACCTGTCGCGCCAAGCGGCGAACCACGAAGAAGGCGGACGTGGGATCTTCCTGATGCGTCACCTCGTCGACGACCTCGAATTCATCTCGAAGCCCGAGCAGGGGACGCTCGTGAGACTCGAAAAGCATCTCTCGTTCATACAGGGCGCGATCGGCGCCCGGTTGGCTGCCTCGCTGAGCCCCGCGCGGTAGCAGGCACGCTGTCCCGTTGACCTATCATCGGTAGGACGCGGGAGCCCGAGAGGGCTGAGAGGGCGAAAGCCGACCGCTAGTGCCACAGCACTAGAACCTGATCCGGGTAATGCCGGCGTAGGAAGCCAGAGGAGCACATCCCCTGATGCGTAGAACGTTCGACGTGGCCGTCGTGGGGGCCGGAGTCGTCGGAACCGGGGTCGCCTGGAGGTGCGCGCGCCGTGGCCTGTCGGTGATCGTGATCGACGAGAGCCCCGGGCGAGGCTCGTCGTGGGCGGCCGCGGGACTCCTGGCGCCGATCACGGAGGCTCACTACGGCGAAGAGGTCCTCCTCCAGCTCAACGTCGCTTCGAGCGAGATGTACCCGGCCTTCCTCGAGGAGCTCGCCGTCCACAGCGACACCGACGTGCATTACGCGCGCTGCGGGACGCTTTTGGTCGCACGCGACGGTGACGAAAACGCGGCCCTCGACGATGTCTTTGCATATCAACAGCGCCTCGGGCTCAAGGCGCGGCGCGTGCGAGGGTCCGAGTGTCGTGCGATCGAACCTGCACTGGCCCCCGGGACACGCGGCGGGATCCTCGTCGAGAGTGATCACCAGCTCGACAACCGCGCCCTCGTTCGTGCACTTGGGGAGGCGTGCCGCAAGACCGGTGCCACGATGGAAACGGCGGTGGTTACCGAGGTCGAGGTGACGGGCGATCGAGCTTCCGGCGTGCTGCTGGCTACGGGCGAGAGCATCATCGCCGGCTCGGTCGTGATCGCAGCGGGATCGCGCAGTGGCACCCTCGGTGGGGTGCCGGCGTCCGAGTTCCCACTGCGCCCGGTCAAGGGACAACTCGTGCACCTCAGGGCGCCAGAAGGCACTCGCCTCGTGACGCACAACGTCCGCGGGTTCGATTGTTACGTGCTCGACCGAGGCGATGGCCGCGTGGTTCTCGGAGGCACCGTAGAGGAGCGCGGTTACGACGATCGCGTCACGTTCGCGGCCGTTCACGATCTTCTTCGAGACGGTTACGAGCTGCTTCCCGGTCTCTATGACTACGAATTCGTCGAGACCGCCGTTGGGTTCCGCCCCGGGACCCCCGACAACGCTCCGATCCTTGGACCGACTTCTATTGAAGGCCTGGTCGCTGCAACGGGCCACTTCCGCAACGGATTCCTGTTGGCGCCGATAACGGCGATTGCGTTGGAACGGCTTCTCGTAGACGGTCTGACGGACGAACGCATCGCGCCGTTCACGCCGACCCGCTTCATCAGAGAGGCCGTCCACTCATGAACGTCGTGATCAACGGGACTGCGACTGAGCTCGATGCTCACACGACCCTGAAGAGCGTCGTCGGCAAGGTCGCGAACGACCAGCGCGGTGTGGCAGCGGCCGTCAACGGTGAAGTCGTCCCGCGGCACCTCTGGGATACGACGGAACTGGCGGTCGGCGACAAGGTGGAGATCTTGTCGGCGATCGGTGGAGGCTAGCGGGATGGACGACCCACTGGTGATCGCGGGAGAGAGCTTCACGTCGCGCTTGATCATGGGGACGGGTGGAGCTTCGAGCTTGGACAGTCTCGAGAGGGCGTTGATCTCCTCGGGGGCCGACCTTGCGACGGTTGCATTGCGTCGCATAGACCCGAACGCTCGGGGGTCGGTAGTCGACGCGCTCGATCGCGCTGGGTGTCGACTGCTTCCGAACACCGCCGGTTGTTTTACGGCGACCGATGCGGTGCGAACCGCGCGACTCGCGCGGGATGCATTCGAGACCAACTGGATAAAGCTCGAAGTGATCGCGGACGACAAGACGTTGTTGCCGGATCCCGTCGCTTTGCTCGAAGCGGCGGAGACGTTGGTTGACGAGGGTTTCGTCGTCCTGGCGTACTCGAACGACGACCCGGTGACGGCGGAGCGCCTGGAACAGGCAGGGTGCGCCGCCGTCATGCCGCTCGGCTCGCCGATAGGTAGCGGTATGGGGATCCGCAACCCTTACAACCTTTCGATCATCGTCGAGCGCGCAAACGTTCCCGTCGTGCTGGACGCGGGGATCGGAACGGCATCGGACGCGACGATCGCGATGGAGATGGGATGCGATGCCGTCCTCGTCGCGAGCGCGGTCACCCGCGCTCAGGACCCCGTTCGGATGGCTGAGGCCATGCGAAACGCGGTTGCGGCCGGTCGCCTCGCCAGGCTCGCGGGTCGTATCCCGCGACGACGTTACGCGGAGCCTTCGACAACGTTCGAGGGGATGCCCGACCTGTCGAGCTAACGCGCGTACGGTCTGAGCGGTGGCTCGTGGTCGGTGACGGTCGACTGGAACGCGTTACCGAAGTCTTCGAATCCTTGTTGTGCGGCCCCTTCGTCGAACGGCGGGGGACCGGCGCCCGGCATCGCGCCCTGCAGGCACGCATCGGCAGGGATCCGAAATGGGCTCGCGGGCCCGGGATGAGTC
>JALZGD010000281.1:2670-3001 GCA_030861205.1 Actinomycetota bacterium | reverse complement strand
TTGCGGATCGCTTTCCGCGTCGCGGACGTGATAAGTGAGCGTCACGACTTGCGCGCTTTGAACCCGATCCACGCGATCGCGGTGCCGAACGCAAGCGACACAACCGCGAGCGCGTAGTGCACGACCTTGAACCCCGTCGACGTGTTCTGCCCCGCCATGATCACTATGCGGGAGATCCAGACGTAAAAGGTCCACACGGCCGCAGCGATCAGGAGGTTTGCCTGCCGACGGCTCACCGCGGCGAACCTAGCATCCGCAATGCCGGTCTCTCTTCGATAGGGACCCGCCTGAGATCGACGCCGGGACCGGACGGCCGCGCGACCAAACCGGA
>JALZGD010000281.1:0-2660 GCA_030861205.1 Actinomycetota bacterium | reverse complement strand
GCGACCATGACCCCGTAGGCCATCGATGTAAGCGAGTGCAAGTGCTGGTGCGGGTCTCTGCGCTCGCCCACGTCTGTCTGAGCGAGCGCGTCCAAGCCGACAGATGAGAACGCGTCGACCAGCATCGCGATCTCGACCCCGTACCCGACCGGGAAACGCAGATCTTCTAGGAGATCTCGGCGTGCAGCGATCTCGCCGGCGAGCGGCTGGACGAATCCGGCAAGTGACGGGAAGTAGAGATTGATCAGCGGACGAGCGACGAGCTCCGTGACGCGGCCGCCACCGTCGTGCAACACCTCGCTGCCGACCCTTAGGGGCCGCCGGAAGGCTCCTTTCACGAGGGCGATCGATGGATCGATCAGTAGTGGCCCGACCAGGCCCAAGATGAATCGGTCGTCGAAGTTCTCGGTGTCGCCGTCCACAAACACCACGATGTCCCCGGAGGTTGCCGACACCCCACGCCACATCGCATCGCCTTTGCCGAGAGCGGGACCGTGCTCCGCCAACAGCTCCGATTCCTGGAAGACCTCCGCTCCATGCGCGGCAGCCACGGCACCGGTCCCGTCCGAAGATGCCGCGTCGACGACCACGACCTCGTCGAGCAGTCCTGCTGCTTTCAGCGAGACGAGGACGTCGACTATGGGCCCGATGGTCGGAGCGACGTCGCGGGCGGGCACGACGCTACTGATCGTGGCGGTCTTGACGTCGAGCAAGCGCCCTAAAGGGAACTCTCGAGCCTCGAACGAACGCCGCTCGAGCCAGTCACCGACCACTGCATAAGGTGGGCGTTCGGACATCGAGCCATCCTAGGCAGCGGGGAGTCGCCCCGAGGACATTGCAGGACTTTGGCCCCCCGGCCCGAAACTTTCACTAAGCCAATCGCCTAGGAGGGTCGGATGAACAAGCACGGGATGGTTCGGATCGTCAGCCTGCTCGCTCTTTCGGGGCTCATCGCCGGGATAGTGCTGGTCGCGCCCGCCGAGGCCAAGCGCAGAAAGCCTGCTGCTTGCCCTGCCTACGCGCCCGGCGATCTCGGCAAGGACGCCAAGACCACGGTGGTCACCGATGCCGCCACTGCGGACAAGCCCGCTACGGCCGACGTCGACACCGGTCCCGGCGCCGGCTTCAGCTCACCCGACGTCGGCGGCGACCAGGGCCCGACCAGCCACGCTTACGCCAACGTGCAGGTCGACTCCGCCGCCCCCACCGCATACCTCTACGTGCGCATCGAGTTCCAGTACCCGCAGGACTACGACCTCTATCTCCGGACATCTGACGGCACCGCGGTCGCCTATGTGGGCGGCTTCAACGAGGCTCCCCTGACCATCCCGGCCAACACGCCCGTCGGCCAGCCGATAGACGGCACCGGGCACGGCGGCCACTCCGAGATGGGGGCCGAGCAGATCGACGGCACCACGGTGGCCGACTGCCAGGGCTTCACGGTCGACGTCGTCGGTGGGACCGCTGCCGGCGGGACCGTGACGGTCAAGTACTGGCTCGGCGATCCTCCGGCAGCCGCGAGCAAGCCGCGCCCGTAGCCCCACCGGTCACTAGCTCAGTGCCCATAGATAGAGGGCGTCGAAGAGCAGCAGAACGAGGGCGATAAGCCCGGTGATCGTCAGGGCGAGCGAGCCTCGTTTGACGGCGGGGCCGCTCGCAACGACGTCCTTCGGCGGCGGCGCGAACGTGAACGAATAGGAGCTCGTCGCCCGTCCCGTCGAGTCGGGGTTACCCAGGTACGCGTCGAACTGGCGTAGACGCGCTACGCGCCACATCGTTTCGAAAAGCTTGACTACCATCGAAGTTCCGGAAGCCGCTCCGGCCCGCGCTGCCGCGACCCACGTCTCGTGAGAGCCGGGGCCGAGCGACGCCGGGTCCGGGAGCGCCGGGGATCCCTCCATATGCAATGCGGGACGGGTGAAGTCACGGGCATCGCCATGCAAGTGAACGGTCGTCGACAACGGATGCCCTCCTCCCAGCAGGGCATGGAACCGCACTGAAGTAGTGCTTGATCCTTCGATCGAACGTGCCCCTTCGACCTTTGTGAGGGACATCTCGTCGTTGCGGAACACGAGCGTTCCCTTGATGGCGAACGGGGCTTCTATCTGTTCCTCTGAGGCGGGGCCGGATCGCTCTATACGGAGATCCCGAGGGACCCCCGCTTGACCCGGTCGCGGCACGTCCCCTCTAGACAACGACGCACGCACGCGATCGAGAACGGCGGCGACGACAGGCGGTTTCGCTTTAGCAGCTTCGATCGACACCGGCTGCGAGCTCTGGTTCGTGACGGTGAGGTCCATCTCGAAAGGCCCGCTTTGCGCGTTGGTCGCACTGATCGGACGGCCGTCGATCGTCGCCGAGATCGCGATGACGACGGGCATCCGAGTCTTCTCGCGATCAGGGAACAGCGGCATGGTCGCGCCCAAAAACTTACGCCCGTCGCAGAACCCCTGCCAGATCACCGAGCCTTTGCGAAGCCCCGGCGGGTTCTCCGACGCGGGCAGCGCCGTCACGTCCTGGGCCGGCCCGGGGATCTTGAACGAGAAATCGCCCAGCCCACGCACCGTCAATCTCTGGACGACCGAGACTGACTCGAGCGACCCGTCATTGCCGAGACCGGCCGATACATGCTCGCGGTCCGAGACCGGGCCGGGTAATCG
>JALZGD010000280.1 GCA_030861205.1 Actinomycetota bacterium | reverse complement strand
GCCGGCTTGTTTGGTGGATCACCAGAACGGGCGGTCACAGCGCTGAGAGCTTTCATCGAGATCGCTGCAGACGTCCGCCGTCGCAGATACTGAAGCATGGAGCTGGTCTAACAGAGCATGCACACCCCGCCAGCAAGGGTTTGCCGGTGGTGATTCGGACGGGAACGACTGGCACTAGGCTATTCAGCTGCTCGACAGAACTTTCCAATAGGCTCGTTCGCGCATGCCGTAAATCCCATTCGTGAGATAACACTGCGCCACGATGCGCAGAATTAACGAATGTTTCTAGAGGCCACGCGCCTCGTTGACTTGCGCCGTATCGGTCGCTCGAAGCGGGTTCGCGCGCTAGCCGAAGACACGCGCCTCCCGAACAAGTCGCACTAGAGTTTCGAGAAACATTGTCGCGTTGCGGGAGGAGTTCCTTGCATCACTCCTATCGAGCTTGAGGGGCAGAAGGATTGCCGGTCTTCCCAGTTCAACAGAGTGCTCATCGTCGCCACTGCGGTTTGTGGACTCAATACGCCCGATGTCGCGTAGAGGGAATAGTTCCGTGTCGACGTAGAGGTCATCGGACAGTGGTTTCCGCGGTCGAACTGTGTAGCGGACGAGATCTGTCGGTGTCAGGATAAGGATCGCTGCCTCATAGTCGCCGCCTTGGCCCCGTTTGCGTTCGCTGATAAGGAAGGCTTCCGGCTCATCTGGGAGGAAATTGAACTCGCGCACTAAGGCCTTCAAGGGTTCCGTCAACTCATCCCGGAACTTCCTGCCGGCCATCGAATTCTCTCTTCACGCATCGTTGCTAGCGCCCCGCAGTATCTTTCACCGGAAAAAATACCAGCAAGGGCATCAAACCGATCAGTCCATGCGCGGGAGAATCGTGGACGGCGACAGGTCTCGGCACTACGGCCGCTGGCGAATATCAAGGATCAGCCCGTGCGCCGTATTCGCTAGCGCACGAGAATCAGAAGTGAGCTCTCGAGTGGACCCGTCAGGACAGAGCAGATCCGAAAAGCTCGATGCGGCCTGCGTTTTCCATTGCCCGTGCTTTGTCGAAGCCCACCTGGACGCGTTCACGCAAGCGGTCGTCGAGCGGTGCGCCCGAGCGCACCAAAGCGACGCACAGCTCAACATAGACCGGTAGGTCTCCCTCCAGTGAACGGTCGCATAGACCTATCGCGGCCCCTCGCGCACCAGCGACCGTAGGCCGGGCGATGTAGTGGATTACACGCCTTCTAGCGAGAGTCAGACGCGAACACGCATTGGATTTTGTCCCGGCGAGTGCCCGCTCGACAGAGGTGAACTCCCGCTTTAAGAGTCGTGCGAGCAAAATGTCACAGAGGACATGGGTCTTTCCCAGCTCACTCCCGACGTCGTCGAGAGCGGTCTCGAAGTGCCTGATGGCCGTGTCGGGATCCTCCGCCTCCATCGCAATCCGTCCGAGGAACATCGAGACCATCCAGCAGTCCGAATCTCCCGCTCCAGTCGACCTCATCTCATCGAGGCAAGACTGGAGGACTCGACGCGCAGCGTCGAGGTTGCCAGAATCATAGAGACCGGCTCCTTCGGCAATCAGGGAGAAGATCTCTCTGTCTTTGTCGAAAACGACGCGCGCGTTGGCGACCGCCTGCCCCGCTGCCTTTAGCGCGTCCTGCGTCCGAGCCATCCTTCGAAGCGTGGACGCCAGCGAGTAGAGAGCCTCAGATCTCTCTCCGTACTGCCCGCAATCGTGAAAAGCTTCGTCAGCCCTTTCGAGCCAGACCAACGATTGATCGAGCATCCCTAGTGCCTCGTACGCGCGGGCCAATTCATGCGCGCTACGAGCCTCATCTATGTCGCGAGGGTGATCCACCACAAGCGGTCGTAAAAGCGTCACGATCTCGTCGTCCCGCCCCTCCATCGCCAGGCAACGTGCTACGAGAGTCTGACTGCGCAGAAAAAGCGCTGCGTCGCCATCCTCATTTGCAAGGACAGCAGCTTCCTCCGCCCGAGGGACCGCGGTTAGATAAGAACGATCGAAATACTCGAGCTGAGCCAACTCGTAGGCCCGTCGCGCTCGAGTCCACCTGATGTCCTCTTCGCGTCCTCGTGGGCTGGAGGATGCGAGGAAGCAGGATTTGGCACGTTGTCGATCCTGAATCTCCGCACAGAGGAATCCGGCTAGCGCGCGGCCTCGTCCCGGGTTCGAAATTTGCTCGAGGCTCGCCCTCAGCAGTTCCCGCCAGTTCGGAGGTGCGGTGGTTTCATTGGACCGGCCCGAAAATGGCACTTTCATTCGGTCGAGGACATCGCTAGTTCTGCCGCTGAGAACCGTGACCTCAATCCCTTTTCGATGGAGAGCGAGAAGGGTCTTCTCACGGTCACGTATCGGGTTTGCGAGCCACCGTCGAGTGACATTTGCTACCGGCTCGTCGTTGTGGTCTATCCACACGACACAACGTGGCTTCGTCGCGCCAAGCGATGGGATTACGTCGAAATCGTCGGAACCCGAATAACCCACAACGATCAGATCGCGCCCGCGAACGGTCTTCTGCAGCCGCTCGAGAGCCAATGGGTGGAGCCCCAGTGAGGGGCTCACCCCAGTTATCGTACGGTCAGACATCAAGGGTAGGTTGGGTGCCAACTCACTTTGTCGACCTTCGTGAAGGCGACGAGACCCGTGGAGTTTCAGGACTCCGATCTCGCCGGCTCGAAACGCGTCGCTCGACTCCTCATGGGCGATCAACGTGCGTGGCGCGGCTCCAAGATCACATAGCGCAATCTCAAGCAGATCGTCGATGTTGACCGTGACGAGGTTAGCTCCGAGAAGCGCGCTTGCGGCCAGGCGGCGATCTAGAGTGGTTGGGGTGCTGAATGCATCGAAGAAGGTGAACACGCTAAGGGACGGGTCGAAAATGTCTTGAATCCATCCCACCGCTGACTCAAATCTGATGTAGCTGCTCGAAACCACTTCGCGCGTATTGAGGAGATATTCCGCGTCCTTCGGCGCGAGCAGTCCCCTAAGTACGGCCGTCAAGAGATCGGA
>JALZGD010000279.1 GCA_030861205.1 Actinomycetota bacterium | reverse complement strand
ATCGGCTCCTACCGCGAGCCGAGCGGGCCCGGCGTGCGGGTCGATTCCGGGGCTGAGCCGAACTCGGTTATCCCCCAGGCATACGACCCGTTGGTTTCGAAGCTGATCACGTACGGGGCGAACCGCGACGAGGCACGTCGTCGCATGCTGCGCGCGCTTCACGAATACCAGATCGAGGGCATCAAAACGACGATCCCGTTCCATTCGCTCATGCTTGCGGACGACCGTTTCGTCACCGGCAACTACCACACGGGGACGGTCGAGAAAGATATGGACCTGTCGGTGCTTGTGGAAGAGGCCGCGCCGAAACCGAAACCGGGTGAGCCCGAGATCGCCGTGCGTGACTTCGCCGTCGAGGTCGAAGGCAAGAGGTTCGAGGTCACGATCCACGAGCGACTCGATTCGCTCGTACAACCGCGGAAGCCCAAACCTCCGAAATCGAGCGGTGCGGTGGGGGCCGGAGCCGGCGAGTCGCTATCGGCTCCGATGCAGGGGACGATCGTGAAAGTGCTCGTGGAAAAAGGTCAACAGGTCAACGTCGGCGACGCGATCGTCGTGCTCGAGGCGATGAAGATGGAGAACTCGATCGTCGCTCACACCGCCGGAACGGTGGAAGAGCTCTTGGTCTCGACCGGTCAGTCGGTCGAGACGGGGGCCGCGATCGCCACGATCCGATAGCCACTACCGCCGCTTCGGACGTCCATCCCCTCGGCGACCACGCTCCGCTCCTCGTAAGCGACATAGCTCCGCTAAGCGCGGAGTTGGGATTCCAAACACGCGCCTCCCTACGCTCGGGGCTCTTCGGGGTCGCTTAATTCGAGAGCGTCCCCTCTGGGGATGGACGTCCTTCGCGGCTGGTTCTCAGATCCCGGTGATGTGGATGCCGGCCCTATCGGTCTTGTAGCGGTGGTTGATGCCGATCAATAGCGCAGTGATCGGCTCGACGATGCGAGCGGCAGATAGTGGACCCGCGTCGACGTAGCGCAACGACGGGATCGCTTCGACGAGCTCTTTGACCGTCTCCTTGCCGTCCTTGGATCCGCACACGAGGACGTCGCCTTCGAGATCATTGTCGAGATCGACGAGAGCAGTCGCCGACAACGAGTGGAACGCGGCACACAGCGTCGTGCCGTTGTGCAGCATCGCCGCTGCTTGCTGTGCGGCCGACCCTTCCCAGACGCCGAGCACGTGTGAAGGCGCGCCGCCGACGGCGGCAGCCACCGGGACGGTGCAGTCGATCACGACGGCGTTCTCTTTGATGCTGTCGGCTATCGCACGGTAGATCCCTGCTTGGCCCGCAAAGGGAACCGTAACGACGACCACATCCGAGGCGGCTGCAGCGGCGGCATTCTCCATACCTTCGACGTCGACTTCCCCGACGAGATCGCGAAGCCTGCCGGCGGCGTCTTGCGCGCGGCCCTGATCGCGCGATCCGATGACTATCTTTCGTCCCGCTCTCCCCCACCGCGCCGCCAAGCCAAAGCCTTCGTGGCCGGTGGCACCGATGATCGATATCTGCTCAACCATCAGATGGTCGACGTGGGTTCGTATTCGCCGAACACGTCGCGCAGGACGTCGGACACTTCGCCCAGCGTTGCGTACGCGCTCAGCGCGTCCCGCATCGGATACAGCAGGTTGTCGGTGCCCTTGGCGGCTTCCGACAGAGCCTTCAAAGACGCGTCGACGTCTGCTTGGTCACGCTCGTTGCCGATCTTGGTGAGTCTGTCGACCTGACGTTGGGCGAGTTCGGGGTCGAGCTGCATGATCTCGACCGGTTCTTCGGACTCGGCGACGAACTTATTGACGCCCACGACCACGCGGCTTCCCGAATCGACTCCCTGGGCGATCTTGAACGCAGAGTCTTCGATCTCTTTCTTCATCCATCCGGTTTCGATCGCCTCGACGGCCCCGCCCATGTCGTCGATCTTGCGCAGGTAATCGCGCGCGAGCTCTTCTATCTCTTCAGTGAGCGACTCGACCATCCACGATCCACCCAGCGGATCCGCCGAGTCGGCGACACCCGCTTCGTAACCGATCAGCTGCTGCGTTCGCAGAGCGACGGTCGCTGCCTTCTGACTGGGAAGGGCGAGAGCCTCGTCGAACGAATTCGTGTGGAGCGACTGCGTTCCGCCCAGCACGGCGGCAAGCGCTTCGAGGGTCGTTCGCACGATGTTGTTCTCGGGTTGCTGCGCCGTCAGGGTTGCGCCCCCAGTTTGTGTATGGAACCGCAACATCATGGACTTCGGGTTCTTCGCGCCGAATCGTTCCTTCATGACCCGTGCCCACAGAGTTCTCGCGGCGCGGAACTTGGCGACCTCTTCGAAGAAGTTCATGTGACATGCGAAGAAGAACGAGAGCCGAGGAGCGAAGTCGTCGACGTCCAGCCCGGCATCTAGTGCGGCCTGGACGTAAGCGATGCCGTCGGCGATCGTGAAGGCAACCTCCTGGACGGCGGTGCAACCGGCCTCTCGCATGTGATAGCCGGAGATGGAGATCGTGTTCCACCGGGGCAGCCGGTCTTTGCAGTACGCGAAGAGGTCCGTGATGATCCTCATCGACGGCCTCGGCGGATAGATGTACGTCCCCCGCGCCGCGTACTCCTTCAGGATGTCGTTCTGCGTCGTCCCGGTGATCTGCTCCGGAGCAGCACCTTGCTCGCGCGCGACGAGCTCGTACAGCAGCAACAGGATCGAAGCCGTCGCATTGATGGTCATCGAAGTCGATACCTCGGCGAGCGGGATCGCATCGAGGAGCACCTGCATGTCGGCGAGCGAATCGATCGCGACCCCGACCCTGCCTACCTCTGCTGTAGCGCGTGGGTGATCGGAGTCGAGCCCCATCTGCGTCGGCAGATCGAATGCGACCGACAGGCCGGTCTGCCCCGCCTTCAGGAGGTATCGGAAACGTTCGTTCGTCGCCTCAGCCGATCCGAATCCTGCGTACTGGCGCATGGTCCACAGCCGCCGCCTGTACATGTCCGGATAGACCCCGCGGGTGAACGGCCATTCGCCCGGAGGGGGGGCGCCGTCGG
>JALZGD010000091.1 GCA_030861205.1 Actinomycetota bacterium | reverse complement strand
GTTTTCAATGACGCGTGGGAGATCAGCCCGCCGACCGCGCCGAAGATCGCGCCCCACACAAGCCCGGCGATCGATGCACCGATCGCATCCACGCCGACGGCCGTCGTCTCCCCGCGGAACCTGAAGATCAACGCCGTCGCACAACAAAGCGCTGCAAATGGGATCGCCGCCGCGGCGCCTGCGAGCGCTCGGCTCGTGACGCCCCCGGCGGGCACCCGTCCGACGACTCGTCCGACGGCATCGCTGAACCCCCATCCGACAAGAGCGAGCGCCGCCAGCGGGATGACCGACAACGTGAGGGCCCCCGCGTGCACCGGCGCACGCAAGCAAGCAAGACCAAAGATCACCACCGCCGTCAGGACCTCGACCGGATCCGATTCCGCGCCGAGAGCCGGGAAGTCGAGTTTCGCCGCCACGAGCAGAACGGCGCCGGCCGCCAGCAACCACAAGAACCCGATCCCTGCGGCCGCCGCGAGTTGCTGCCACCGCGACCAGGCGAAGCGTGTCGGCGGGATCGAGTTGTCGTCTATGACGGCAGGGTCCTGCACGCGTCCTTTACAGGATTCCAGTTGAATAATTCAGGTCGACGTGGTTCGGCCCCGTGTCCGAAGCGCCGACGGTGATCTCGACGGGCGCCGGAGGAGCCGGGTAGACCGGATACGCACCATCGGGCGGACGTGCTACGACGGAGTAGTCCCCCGGCTCGAGCATGACCGCGTAGCGACCGGTGTCGTCTGACATCGTCGACGTGACGACGTCACCATTCGAGTCTTCGATGTCGATCTGCATCCCGGCAAGCACGGCGGTGCATCCCTCATCGCGCCGCTGCGGCCCACCGCACGTGGGGCTCTCGGTTACCTGTCCTGCAACTCCAGCCGAGGCTGAATTCGAATACTGCTGCGGCGCGCGCTGCGCCACGTCGTACATGGTGGTTACTGACGTTGCAGGCGGCGAGTCGAAGCCAAGCAACGACTGTGCTTCGAGTTGGTAACTCCCCGGAGGAGCCGCATGCAGTGTGAAGCTGAAGCGGCCGGCGAAATCGGTTGTGGTGCGCGCTACTTCATTTCCGTCCCGATCTCTCAGGACCACGGTTGCGTCGAACAGGGCGAGGACCGGACAGGGATACGCTCCAGTTGCTCCGGTTCGACACTGGTTCGAGCCGCTCGCCTTCCCCACGATCGCATCGGCGACGTCTACTCGTGTGTGGAAGAAGCGGACCTCTCGGCCATCGCCGAGTCCGTCGATATCCGTGTCCGGCACCGTGGGGTCGCCGTTGTTCAAGAACTCAGCGAGGTTCCCTAGATGATCGTGATCGGGGTCCCGACGGCTGTCGTCTTTGCGCGGGTCTAACCCGTAGCGGCGCTCCCACCGGTTGGGCATCCCGTCGCAATCGATGTCGCGCGAGCAGTGACCGCCGGGCTCGGGAGTCGCGCTCGCAGATGCGATCGCCGATGCCGATGGATCGCTGCGCGGGGTCGACCCGAAGGCCCCACCCGGCAGCAACCCCAACGTCGTAGCTACGACGAAGACTGTCGCTAGACAGATTCGAGCAACAGCTCTACTTGTCACCCATAGAGCCTAGTGGTGCGCCGCGAACAAAGACGGCCCAGAGGTCTGCCGCGCGATCGTGGCGACCGCCGACTGCGTGTTCTCCGTCCCGGTGACGCATTTTCCGATGCACCCGTCGGCATAGCCGACGATCACGTGACCGGACTTCTCCAGCGTTGCGTCCATGAAGTCGAGAAGGTTCCTCTGCGAGCTCGGGCAGCCACCGGCGTTCCCCCACCAGATACATCCCCGTTGCACTGGGTCGGTGGGCGTGGCGTCGACCGTCGTCCACGTCTTGCCGCCGTCCAGTGTCGTCGAGATGTAGAGGTGCCACGCGCCCTTGTAATCCTTCGACTCGTAGCCGTACTTGTCGGTGCCCTTGAGGGCCGCTCCCAAGAACGCAACGGCAGCGCGGCCCTTGTCACCGGCGACCGCAGCCGGGAAGACCCCGTAATGAAGCCCGTTCGGAGTCTCGAGATCCGTGGGCTTCGTCCACGTCTTGCCGTGGTCGTGCGACACCGCGACCTTCACCTTCGAATCCTTGTCCTCGTACGAGAAGTACACGGTGTTGTCGCGGCCGATCGCAACCGACGGGTCACTCCGGAAATCGTTGTACCGGGATCCCGGGATCGGGCGGACGGTCCACGTCGCGCCGTCGTCCTGGCTGACGAGCACGGCCTGCATGTCCTTCCCCTTCACGTAGCAACGGAAGTTGGGGAGGTAAGCCGTGCCGTCGGGACCGACCTTGACGTGTCCGTGCAACCCCATGCAGTGGTTTTGGCCGTCGGGGAGCGGCTCCGGCTGGGCTTGTAGGTCGTAGTAGACGGGGACTGCCGCGCCGTAAGTGATCCCGCCATCACGGCTAAGGGCACAGTTCGCAGTGATCCCGTTCTGCCCGCAGTAGTAGTTCGCGTCTTCGTACGAGATCTTGTCGCCGGGGATCGCGAACGGCCCGCCACCGATCGTCTGATGATCGTAGGTGCCGGGGATCCCACAACCCGTCGACGGGATCCAGGTCGCGCCGTCGTCGTCGGACACTGCCGCCAAGCTGCAGCCACCACCCGGAACAACCAGCGAGCTGATCAACTGCGAGACCGAGGTTCGCCCCGTGTGTGGGTCCGTAAAGAGGATCGGATCCATCGTGAAGACCGAGTTGGGAGGGGTGACGTCTTTCCACGTCGCCGTGGCGGGGTTCGCGTTGAACGTCACTCGCAGAGTTGTTTTCCCCGACTGGATCATCGCGGCGCCGGTCTTCCAGTCGACGCCGATCGAGGGCTCGCCGGTAGACGTGCCGAACGACTTGGGAGCGGCGTAGTTCTTGTACGCGAAGCGGCCAGAGCGTGCCGCAACATGGGCGCCCGAAGGAGCCATTGAGGCAACGATCGCCACAACGGCCATCGCGCCGACGATGCGCCCCGCCCTCATCTTGAGCATCGATCCCCCTCGTCACTTCGAAGATGTCCGTGAATCTATTCGCCAGAGAGCCCCATTCTCCTGGGCCGGGCCGGGCACACCGACGACCGAGACGCAGTTGGATAACCTCCCGGCGTGGCGTGGTACGACGACGAACCGGTCCGCGGCGGCTTCCCCGATCCGAAGCTCGTCGCGCTGTCGGGCCTCGAGAGGATGCAGGCGGGCCTCCGCAACCAGATGCCGCCGCCGCCGACCTTCCACTTGTTCGGCAACAGGCTTGTGGCGGCGAGCCCGGCATCGGTGACCTTCTCGATGCCGTGCAGCGAGTGGTTGCAGACCGATGTCGGCATCTACTTCGCCGGGGTCTCTGCGCTGGTCGCAGACGCGGCCCTCGGCAGCGCAGTCCTCGTGACGCTTGGCCCCGCGAAAGTCGTGGTGACGTCCGACCTATCGTTCAATTTCTTCCGACAGGTCGGGGTAACGAGCCGGCAGCTGATTTGCCGCGCCCGGCCGATCGAGGTGGGGCGGACGCTCGGCGTCGCCGAGGGACTGGTCGAAGACGGGGAGGGCAGGATCGTTGCCCACTGCACGACGCGCTGCTTCATAAAGGACCTCGACGTCCCGCCGTTCGACGGCGAGCTACCCGTGGTCGACCTCCCGACCTACGACACGCCGGACCCTTACCTGCGTCCCGTTCCCGATGGGGCCGTGAAACGCGATGTCTACGAGAGCATGCCCTTCATCGACATCATCAAGTCGTGGAAAGAGCGACCGTTGTCTCCCTCCGCCGAGCTTTTCGCGCTGACCGACCTGGGGGCCGAGCCCGGCAGTTTCACGACCGCCATCAAAGCAACTCCGTGGATGGCAAGTCCGGCAGGCACCGTTTATGGCGGAGTGCTCGCGTACATGGCGGACTCGATACTGACTGGGGCCCTCAGCACGACTCTGGGAATGGACGAGAGTGGCTCGATCCTCGACCTCAAGGTGCAATTCGTTCGACCAGTGTGGCCCGACGGCAGGGAGATCGTCGGAGATGCTCACGTCACTTATCGCGGAAAGGGATTCGCTGCGGCGCGCGGCGAGATGAAGAATGCCGATGGGAAGACGGTGGTCCTCATGACGTCGTCCGCCCGCGTCCGCTCGGGCACTTCATGGGGATCGCTCCTGCAAGAATGAGCGATCAAGCCCTCGAGCATCGGAGATAGATGGACGAGCGCGAGCGCATCTTCAAGCTGATCGAAACGGCGGACAATTTCGTGAAGTACGCGACGCCGGGCCGCGAGCAACGAGCCGCCGCCCGTGCCCGCAAGCGATACATGAAGGCGGCGCGCTTGGCGGAAGGCACGGGCGACGAGGGACTTCTGTCGCAAGTGCGGCTCCGGCTCGAGGACCTCGACCGGCGCGAAACGCTCGCGCCGGGAGTCGCCGACGACACCGACGAATCGCAGGGCGGGTCGATTCTTACTTCCGACCTTCCCGCTCATGCGCAAGCGCGGGTTCCTCCGCACCAAAGGGTGACGCGCGGATGGCCGGTTCTACACGAAGGCCCGATCCCGAGATTCGACGTCGACTCGTGGCGGCTCACGGTTGACGGCGCGTGCGAATCGCCCTTCGAACTGACCTACGACGAGCTCAAAGCGCTTCCTAACGTCGAGATGAACTCGGATTTCCATTGCGTGACGGGTTGGAGCAAACTCGACAACACCTGGACCGGCGTTCAGACGCGCGTCTTGCTCGAGAAGGCGCAGCCGCGTGACGACGCAACTCACGTATTGATGCACGCCGAATACGGATACACGGCGAATGTCCCGATCGACCGCCTGCTCGCCGACGACGCGCTGGTCACGTGGATGCACAACGGAAGCGACCTCGCGCCGAAGCATGGTTACCCCCTACGCACGCTCGTCCCCAAGCTCTACGGCTGGAAGAGCGTGAAATGGGTCCGCCGCCTCGAGCTACTCAACGCAGATCGTCGTGGGTTCTGGGAAGTTCGCGGCTATCACAACCGAGCCGACCCGTGGCTCGAAGAGCGCTACTCGTACCAAGAATGACCGCCGGCGCACTCGGATTCGGTTTCAAAATCGGGCATTGGACGGATCCAAGCGGCAGTACCGGCTGCACTGTGATCATTCCCCCTCGCGAGAACGTCACCTCTTGCGAGGTAAGAGGGTCTTCGCCCGGCTCGCGCGAGATCGAACAACTCCGAACCGACCTGCGGCTGACCGAGGTGCACGGCATCCTGCTAACTGGTGGAAGCGCGTTCGGGCTCGCGGCGGCCGACGGCGTGATGTCGTGGCTCGCCGAGCGCGACATCGGCTACCGGACTCCGGTCGCGACCATTCCGATCGTTCCCACCGCCGTCATCTTCGATCTGGCGCGCGCCGGCGATGTCGCCCCTCCGGGACCCGATGCAGGCCGTGTCGCTTGTGATTCTGCAAGTACGGATCCCATCGAAACGGGTCGCGTCGGCGCGGGGGCGGGAGCGCGCGTCGGCAAGTGGGCGGGCATAGAGCATGCGGTCCCCGGGGGACTCGGCATCGGGCATGCAGAACAAGAGGGCTTGGCCGTATCCGCGCTCGCAGTCGTGAACGCGATCGGGGACGTGCTCGATGTCGATGGGTCGGTGCTGGCAGGTACGACGGCTAAAGGCGCGGTCTACCGCGGGCGCCCCGCGTCACCGGCGCCCTCCTTGAATACAGTTCTCGTATGCGCGGTTACATCCGCGACGCTCGACAAGCGTGACGTGCATTGGCTCGCTGCACGCGCGGCCGACGGCGTAACGTCGACGGTCCGTCCTGCCCACACTCGCTACGACGGAGACATTGCGTTCTTCAGTGCGGCGCCGGGGGCCGAGGCGAACGTCGATGTTCTCGGTTATCTCGCGACGATCGCGGTGCAACGTGCCGTGCGTGCCGCCGTCGTCTAGCCCGCTCTAGATCTCGACGACGATCTTTCCGAACTGCTGCTGACGCTCGAGATATGCGAGCGCTTGGGGCGCGTCTGCGAAGGCGAACGTCTTGTCGATGATCGGCTCGAGCTTCGTTCCCGCGACCATGCGAAGCATCTCGGAAACGTCGTGATCCGATCCCATGGTCGATCCGATCACTTGGAGCTGGTTCCAGAACAGTCGTCGGACGTCGAGATCCGATCGTGGTCCGGCAGTAGCGCCCGCTATCACAAGCCTGCCGCCCTTCCGCAGCGCGCGTAGTGCGCCGTCCAGCGAAGGTCCTCCAGCAGAATCGGCGACGACGTCGACTCCGCGCTTTGCCGTGCGCGCTCGGACGGCTTTTCCGACATCTTCTGCCTTGTAATCGATGCCGCCGTCGGCACCCAGCGCGATCGCGCGATCTAGTTTGTCTCGCGAGGACGAAGTCACGAAGATCTTTCCTGCGATCGGCCGAGCGAACTGCACCAGCGACAGTGCCAGGCCCCCACCGATCCCCGTGATCAACACCCATTCCCCGGGAAGGAGGCGCGCCTTCGTGAACAACATCCGATACGCAGTGATGGCGGTGACGCCGAGCGCCGCTGCCTGCGCGAATGAAAGATGCTGTGGGATCGGATAGACGTTCGTCTGTGGCACGACGACCTGCTCGGCGATCGTTCCCGGAAGGTGCTCGCCGAGCATCTTGAAGGTCGTGCACAGCGACTGCTCGCCAGCGCGACAGAACTCACAGTGACCGCACGAGATCGCAGGGTTCACGAGAACCCGGTCGCCGGGTCGGATGCCTCTTACTTCGTCACCAACACGTGCAACCTCGCCGGCTCCGTCGGCACCCAGAGGATGCGGCAGGTCGTGATCGCGGCCTACTGCCCCGGACAGAGTCCATAGATCGAGATGGTTCAGGGCAGCCGCTTTGATATCGACGACGACGTCACGAGGACCGGGATCGCGGTCTGCAACGTCGACGATCGCGGCGTTCGACACATCCCCATAACCAGTAATGGCCAGAGCTTTCATCACACGCTCTTCTTGTCACACATGCCGTCTAGCTTTCTTTCGGGCCGCGATTCCCACAGACCTCGTGGAGGTGATGCAGGATGCCACGAGCAAAGGCGGACGCGCCCGCGCCGACGTCGTTCGTGTGCAAGAAATGCGGCCGGAAGGTGCGCATGCCGTCAGGTTGGACCATCGGCCCCGCCGTCCGTCGGCATTACTGGGCAAAGCACCCCGACGTGATGCGCGGCGACAAGAAATCGTGACGACCAGGACCGTCGACCTCGGCGATGTCGTGGTGATGCTGCTTGGATCCACACTCGCGGGACTCGCGGACCGACTCGTGGCGGACGGTTTCGTCGCAGCGGCCGACCTCGTGACCGAGCTCGTCGAAGTCGTGGACGGCTACCTGACGACGGTGCGCGGCTGAAGGGCGGTTAGCGGTCGACGAGCGACGGCCGGTAGCGAACGTGGCCGCGCTCGTCGACCTCGAACAGAGCGAAATCGACCAGACCTGCGTCCACGCAGCGTCGCACCTGGATCTGCGCCTGGTTCGCCTTGCCCGTCCCCGTCTTGATGTCGAGAAAGACGAGCTGCCGGACCTCGCCGTCACAAAGTCCGTCGAACACGATGTAGTCCACGGGGCCGCCGCTCAAGATCCTCATGTCGCTGGGATCGAAAGGAAGCTCTTTGATCAAGGGGACGAGCTGTTCCACCGTCGTACCGACCCTCGTTCTCGCACTGCGCTTCTTGAACTCTTTGAGCGCGAGATCGACCTGGTCATGGACCATCTCCGACGTCGTCGCCTCGAGCCTCCACAGCCTCACTAAACACATGAGCAGGGCGACGAACAGGCCGATGCACAGGGTCACGAGGAGGGCCGTCATCGCATCAGGCTAGGCAGGGTGTGCGACAACTGTGGGGATTTACCGCGAGATGGCGACCCTTCGTGACAGAAGATTGCTGGCTAATAGGCCGGATGGACCAAGCAACGCTGAGCCGCGTCAGCAGCCATGACTGACGCTGCTGCCGGCGATGAGTTGACTTTCGAGCACCCAGAGAACGCACGACACCAGCTCTTCATGTCGTTCTCACAGTTCGTGGACACAATCCGGCGGCCGCCGCTTAGGCGAAGACAATTTTTCTTCATCGACATGAGCGAGGCACCCGCGCACTCAAATCCAGTGCCCAGGTTCCGGGACCGGCACATATCCGGGGGGGCAGACGTCGTCCAGAATACCGACGTTGACGTCCCAAATCCGCCGGGACACGACGATTTCCGGTTGTTCGGCATCAGCGCATGCGTGGACGTGCGAAGACACCCTCTCCAAAGGAAGCCCGCCCAGGTTGTTTCCAGTCGCGGTCACACTTCGGCCGCTAGGGATGAGATCCTTGGGGCCGTTCTTTATCGCAAATGCATTTGTCGAGAGATCGGCGCCTTCGACGACGACGCTCGCCCAGGGCGCGAGGGGAGATTCGGCGTAATAAGGATTTGCTTCCACTCCGATTAGCGCGTACCTGATGGCGCCTCCCGAGATATTGACGCTGGAGCCGAGCTCGGCAACGATCCCCCTCCAGACGCCGCTCGACGGAGCAAAAACCGTGTCGACCGCGTTGAGCGTGCCGTACACCTTCAGCGCGCCTCCGGTCCGGATCGACGCGCCGGCCTCCGTCGTCAAAGTGCCTTCTGCGGTGACGGTGACGCCGTCAAGTCCGTAAAGTGCAGTTGAGCTCGGCGCCAGCGTCCATGGTTTTTTGACATCGCTCGAAGAGAAAGAAAGGACTCTCTGTCCGAAAGACCCCGTAGCGCCGTTTCCGACGAACCCGGAGAGATCGTCAATGCTCGATGCGCTGAGTGGTCCGTCGGTTCCTTTGAAACTGTTGTCCTCAACCACCGGGCGCGAGGCGCCGTTGATCAACACCGGCGAGCGGGTGAAGGTCGATGAC
>JALZGD010000278.1:2442-3082 GCA_030861205.1 Actinomycetota bacterium | reverse complement strand
GCCAACAGCCGTCCGGCCCGTGCCATGCATTCCTTGTACTGACCGCGCTCGGAGACCTTGTCGGCGCCGTCTAGGGGATGGGCGCTCCCGTTCGATCCAACCGGCGTCTCGAGCGGGAGCGCATCCATAGTCTTCCCTCGGTCGGCTACTCGGTTCCTTCGGCGATCGAAACGACGTTGACGTTGTCCTGCTCGTCACCTTCTCCGATGCCGAGGAGGCCGAGCTTGTCCTTGATCTTGAGCTCGATCTCGGTGGCGAACTCCGGGTTCTCGGCCAGGAAGCTCTTCGCGTTTTCGCGGCCCTGACCGAGTTGATCGTCACCGTAGATGAACCATGCACCGGACTTGCGAACGATGTCGTGCTCGATCGCGACGTCGAGGAGGCTTCCCTCCTTCGAGATGCCGGTTCCGTATTGGATGTCGAACTCGGCTTTCTTGAACGGTGCGCTGACCTTGTTCTTCACGACCTTTACCCGCACGCGCGATCCCACGACCTCGGCGCCGTCTTTGAGAGAGTCGATCCGGCGGACATCCAGGCGCACCGACGAGTAGAACTTCAGGGCGCGGCCCCCCGGCGTCGTCTCGTTACTACCGAACATGACGCCGATCTTTTCGCGGATCTGGTTGATGAAGATCTGGAT
>JALZGD010000278.1:1455-2432 GCA_030861205.1 Actinomycetota bacterium | reverse complement strand
CTCAAGTGCCTGCTCACCCGTGTCGGGTTGCGAGACGAGAAGGTTGTCGATGTCGACGCCCAACGCCTTCGCGTAGGTGGGGTCGAGCGCGTGCTCCGCGTCGATGAACGAAACCAAGCCGCCCGACTTCTGCGCCTCGGCGATCACATGCAGCGAGACGGTCGTCTTGCCCGAGCCTTCCGGTCCGTATATCTCGACGATCCGGCCCCGCGGAAGGCCACCGACGCCGAGCGCGAGATCCAGTGCCAGCGAACCAGTAGGGACGGTCTCGACGTTGAGGCGGGGGCCGAAATCGCCCAGGCGCATGATGGCGCCCTTGCCGTGCTGCTTCTCGATCTGCGCGAGCGTCATCTCGACGACCTGTTCGCGACCTGAATCGCGGATCAGGCTGGTCACGTCGCTGCGGTCTCTGGTCGATGCCATCGAACGGTCCTCCTTAGCTAACGGCCCACCCTGGGGCCCGTGGGTATGACGTGGAGGACCCTAGAGAGGAGGTGTGACGACTTTCGGCCGATGCTAATCGAACAGACGTTCGATAGCGCGGATTTGCCCAGGTCGAGTGCTTCACCAATCTGACCAAGAATCACCCCGGCGTAGTTACCCGGATGTGATTCTAATCCCATTTACACGAGCCGCACGGCGCGCTGCGCTAGCGCCACAGCTCCGCTGAGTGCGGAATTGGGATTCCTATTCGCGCCTCAGAGCAACTACACGAGCCGCACGGCGCGCTGCGCTAGCGCCACAGCTCCGCTGAGTGCGGAATTGGGATTCCTATTCGCGCCTCAGAGCAATTACGGGCTGAGCGGGTTCGGTCCCCCGTCGCCGGACTGCGTCCGCAGGAAGCGCTCGACCTCCGCCGCGATCTCGTCCGCGCCCGGGACTTCGGGCTGTCCCGCCAGTTGCTCCAGCTGCTCCAGGTACTCCTTGGCCTCCGGGCGACTCGAGAACATCTCGCCTAAGCGCGCGCTGAGCTCCGC
>JALZGD010000278.1:0-1445 GCA_030861205.1 Actinomycetota bacterium | reverse complement strand
ATCGAGCCCGGTGGATACGGGGACAGGTAATGCGGGACCTGCGCCCAGAAACCTACTGCTGGGATGCCGCCCTGGCCGAGCGTCCACTCGATCAGGCTGACCGCGGCCGCCGGCACGCGTAGCAGGCCTTCGGTCACGTTGCTCGAGTCGTCGAGCAGCTCGCGGCTCGACGCGGTCGTCAGCACGGGGGTAGGGACCGTGTGAGGGATAGCGGCGGGGATCGCGCCAAGGGTGATGTGCCGGACGACACCGGACGACCGGGCTACCTCAAGCACCGAGGCCGCGAACTCACTCCAGCGGTAGTCCGGCTCGGGGCCGGTCAACACGAGGACATCGCGCCCATCGAAGTTGTTCCTCACGATGGTCATCTCGGGAAGACGCAGCTCTTTGTAGGTCCCGTCCTCGATGTCGAGGACCGGGCGGTGGCTGCGGAAGTCGAAGAGCGAGTCGCCGTCGAACCGTGCGATCAGCTCGCCGGTCGACGCGACGTGCCGCGCTGCCGTCGATGCCGCTGCGCCCGCATCCACCCAGTCCTGGAACGAGACGATCAGCACCGGTTCAGTGAGCGACGACACGTCTCCCAACACCTCGATCATGCTCACGGACGCGAGCCTAGTGGCGGTGGAAGAGAATGTCGGCGATGAAGGTTCTAGACGTCCCATGAGTCTGAAAACCCGTACCGCCACTATCGCGATCGGAGCGGCCACGGCCTACGTGGGGGCGCTGGCGGCTCCTGCCATCGCAGCACCGACCGGAAGGATCGCCTTCGACGTTTCTTCGCGAAGCGGAGATGCGTCGAGCATCTACTCAGTCTCAGCCGACGGCACCGATCTTCACAGGCTGACGTCACGGCGCGGCCTTGCAGGCCGACCGATCTTCACACCCGACGGAAGCAGGATCGCCTTTGCGCGCGGCCAGACCGGTCAGCTGTGGCTGATGCATGACGACGGCAGCAACGAACGCCGATTGACGGATGGCGATAAGACAAAATTCGCCTATCAGTGGTCACCCGACGGCCACAAGTTGCTGTTCGACGCGATCCTGAACGACAACGAGGACGGCCAGCTGCGGACGGCAACGCGACGGGGAAAGGTTCGGAATCTGACCCATACGCCGGCGCGCTTCGCCGGCGCGTCGTGGTCGCCCGACGGTGACCACATCGTTTATTCAAAAGACGTGAGTGGCGGCGGAAACTACGAGATCTTCACGATGGATCGAAACGGCTCACGCAACCACCGATTGACACACGATCCCGGGCCCGACCTCGCGCCGGCGTGGTCGATCTCGGGCATCGTGTACGCGCATCACTCCGCGAAGCGGCCACGGGCGAAGTTGATGCTGAAACGCATCGGCCAGCGCCGATCGGTGCTCGCTACATTTAGACAATCCGAGCCGGTGCGACCTATGTTCTCACCTATTGGCGAAAGGATCGCGTTCCTTCGTTG
>JALZGD010000277.1 GCA_030861205.1 Actinomycetota bacterium | reverse complement strand
CACGCCTTGAGGTCAGTGGGAAGCTTGGCGGGCCTGCCGCTGGTTAGCTGGCTAGCGTGGCGGTTAGCCCATACGACTCCAGCCCGTCGCGGTCGAGCTCGGCGATCTCTCTCGCATGAACGCTCGTCATCGCCACAACCAAGTCCGACCCTTGCAGGTCCGCGGATCTGAGGGGGCGCGATACATGGGCAGTGAGGTCTATCCCTTTCTCGCCGAGCACGTCGGCCGCATCGGTAGTCGCGCCGTATCCCTCCGCAGCCCATGTCCCCGCCGATGAAGCCTCCACATCCCGGCAGCCCCGCTCCTCGACTGCGTGGCGGAGCATCGCTTCGGCCATCGGCGATCGACAAAGGTTCCCCGTACACACGAACAGCACCCGCACGGCAGCCATCCGTACAGGCTAGCGCCGTACCGAGCAGCGTGGTCTAGGGTCGCAACATGACAAGTGACCCGTGGAACGACCTGCTCCCGCACCTTCAGAAGCTCTCCGACCTGGGAAGCACGATCGCGCTGCTCAGCTGGGATCAATCGGTGATGATGCCGCCGAAAGGGGCAGAGAAGCGCGCTCGCGCGTCGGCAACGTTGCAGCTCATTTACCACGAGATGTTGGTCTCGCCTGAGATCGGCCAGCTGATCGAACGACTTTCCGACGACGACTCACTCGACCAGGTCAAATCTGCGTCGGTGCGCGTATTGCGGCGCGAGTACGACAAGGCGACAAAAGTGCCGCCGGACTTGGTTCGCGAGCTAGCCGAGCTCGAGGGTCTGGCTTACGCCGCGTGGACCGAAGCGCGACCCGCCTCGGACTTCTCGAAGCTCGCACCCTTCCTCGAGAAGATGCTCGAGCTGAAGAAGAAACAGGCCGACGCGGTGGGGTGGGAGCGCGAGCGATATGACGCATTGCTCGACGATTTCGAGCCGGGCCTCACCGCTGCTGAAGTCGAAGTCCTCTTCAAGGACCTCACCTCGCAACTCGGCCCCATTGCCGAAAAGGTCCTGCAGGCCACGGGCAGTGCTCCCGAGTTCGCTTCTAAGGAGTACGACCCCGCGCAACAAGAGGCGTTCTCGCGCTGGCTCGTGGAGAAACTCAATTTCGAGCTCGATGCAGGACGACTGGATACGTCACCGCATCCTTTCACGATGACGGTCGCTCCCGGCGACGTGCGGCAGACAACCAGATACGTCCCCAACGAGCTGCTCGGCGGCGTCTACGCGACGATCCACGAGACCGGCCACGCGTTGTACGAGCAAGGGATCCCACTGGAGTTTGCAGACCTCCCGGTCGGTCACGTCCCGTCTCTGGGGATGCACGAGTCTCAATCCCGCTTGTGGGAGAACCAAGTGGGGCGAAGTCGCGCTTTCACGAACGCGATCCTCTTGAAATTGAAAGAGCAATTCTCGTCCGAGCTCGGGATGCTCACGCCAGAAGAGTTCTACGAGGGTGTGAACCATCCACAGCGCACGCTGATCCGTGTCAGCGCGGACGAGCTTACTTACAACCTTCATGTCGCACTGCGGTTCGAGTTGGAGCTGGCGCTGTTCCGAGGCGAGCTAACCGTCGCCGACCTGCCCGATGCGTGGGACGCCGGCATGGAGAAGCACTTGAACATCCGACCCGATTCGGACGCGAACGGCGTGCTGCAAGACATGCACTGGTCGCTCGGGTTCTTCGGTTACTTCCCGACGTACACATTGGGCACCTTGTATGCAGCCGCCCTGTTCGATAGAGCTTCCGCCGAACTCGGGGATCTGGAAGAGGACCTCAAGAACCTCGAGGTCGGCAGATTGTTGGGGTGGTTGCGCGAGAAGATCCACTCGCAGGGGTACCTCTACACAACCAAGGAGCTCGGCGAACAAGTGCTTGGCGAGCCTTTATCGGTCACGCCCTTCATCGGATATCTGAAAACGAAGTACGGCGAGCTCTACAACGTCGATCTCAACAGCTGATCCGCCTCGATCGCGCCGACGCGAAGAACCCGAGGGACGTCGGTCAGATCGAGCACCGTCGACGCGCGGCCGTGCGCGGCGCCGCCGTCTAAGTAGACCGGTATCTCGTCGCCGAAGATCTCCCGCGCGGACGACACGTCGGCGGCAGGCTCCTCTCCGGAACGATTCGCGCTCGTGACCGCGAGCGGGCCCGATGCGTCGAGCAGCTCGCGCGCGAGCGGATGCGATGGGATACGCACCGCGACAGAGGCATCCGGGCCCCCGCCAAGATCGTGTTCAAAGCCTGAAGCGCGCGGAAGTACCAGGGTGAGGGGGCCCGGCCACCATCTCGACGCAACGCGAAGAGCGCGGTCGTCGAACCTTGCGATCCGCGTTAGATCGGCGATGCCGCCGCCGAGCACGGGCAGCGGTTTGTCGTCGGGTCGGCCTTTCAGCGCAAACACGAGGGCGATCGCCTCCGGATGCTCCGGGCGTGCCGCGATGCCGTAGACGGTGTCGGTCGGCATGACGATGCAGCGCCGGTCGTCGAGCGCGGCGAGCGCTGCATCGATGATCTTGCTAGACGGCATGGCGAGCGTCGATGAATCGCGGCTTCCCGGCGAAGTCGTTGTGGACCGCCCCGTCCGCGTATCCGTTGCTCGAAACGAGATCCAGCGCCGCGGGGGCCTGGCGTTCGCCGATCTCTAAAACCAGCCATCCGTCGGGACGGAGCCAGTCACGTGCCGTCTCGAGAAGCCGCGCGATCACGTCAAGGCCGTCCTCACCGGCGAACAAAGCGCGCTCGGGCTCATGGTCACGAACATCGACGGGCAAGACGTCGCGTTCAGAGGTAGCCACGTAGGGCGGGTTCGAGACCACGACGTCGACCTTGCCCTGTAGCTCACCGGGCAGGCCGTCGAACAGATCAGCTCTCACGAACGTCACATGCTCGCCGGTCGCCTCCCGGTTGCGTTCCGCCCACGCGAGAGCTGCAGTGTCGATCTCGGTAGCGAAGACCCTCGCGTCGGGCCGCTCGTGCGCGATCGAAAGCGCTATCGCTCCAGATCCGGTGCCGACATCGACGACGATCCCACCACTATCGGGAAGATGGCCCATGGCTAACTCGACGAGCGATTCCGTCTCGGGCCGCGGGATGAAGACGCC
>JALZGD010000090.1 GCA_030861205.1 Actinomycetota bacterium | reverse complement strand
CTTGGCGCACGGCGATCCGGCCATTTCCGCTTCGCAAGCAGTCCGAGGTCGCCCTTCTCGAACGCATCCGCCACGCAAGAGCGCGAGTTAGCCACAGCGTCCTCCCACATCGAGCGAAGCTCGTCCGGTGAGTCGTCGGCAGCCGAGTGCCACTCCCAGTCGGGATCTGCGTCCCAATCCACGTCGCGCCACAACGGATGGCGATCTCGGGCATGCAGATAGCGGGAGAACCAACTGTCTTCTACGAGCGCGAGGTGCTTCATCATCCCGCCAAGCGTCATCGTGGATGCCGCTACAGCAACGTTCAATCCGGCCGCATCGAGCCCGGAGCACTTCCATGCGAACGTCGCTCGCTGATAATCGAGGAACCCCAACAAAGTCTCGACTTCGTCGCCGGCTACAGGAGGCTCGGGGCGCCCGTGCTCGTCTAGATCAGCCATCACACCGCCTAACTCTCGACACACAAGCTGTCTACCCTGGCACGATGCCACGAGTGACGCCACGGATGCACGCAGACGAACTCGATGTCAGTGAATCGCTCGTGCGGCAATTGCTCCGAGAGCAGTTCCCGCAGTGGGCGGATCTGCCGCTAACTCGCATCGAGCCGGAGGGGACCGTCAACGTGATCTTCCGCCTCGGAGCAGAGCTCTCCGTGCGGATCCCGCGCCGCGACGGTCCTACGAAACCGGGCGGCAAGGAGTCCGAGTGGCTGCCGCGACTTGCCGCTCAGCTACCACTGGAAGTGCCGGTACCCCTCGCTCAAGGGCGCCCGACCGACGCGTACCCGTGGTTCTGGGACGTCTACAACTGGGTCGAAGGCGAGACAGTGGCCGTCGAATCGATCGATGAGATCGAGGCGGCGCGGGATCTCGCGGCTTTCGTGAGCGCGCTTCAACGGATCGATCCCCGCGGGGCACCGACAGGGCGCGGCATCCCCCTCGTAGAGCGCGACAAGTCGATGGGCGGATGGCTCGCTAGGTTCGATGGGAATCGTCTAGTACAGAAGGAATGGAGACGCGCCGTGGCGGCGCCCGCATGGGACGGGCCACCCGTGTGGACTCACGGGGATCTGGACGCCAGAAACTGGCTCGTCAAGAAGGGTCGCATCACCGGGATCATCGATTGGGGATCGATGGGCGTAGGTGACCCGGCTTGCGATGTGATGGTTGCGTGGAAATTGCATTCGAGTCGAGCGCGCGATGTGTTCCGCGAAGAGCTACAGCCGGACGACGCGACGTGGGATCGGGCCCGGGGGTGGGCATTGTCGCAAGCGGTCGCGGCGCTCGCCTACTACACGCCGGTGAACAACGCGGCCTTGTACCGCGAAGCCGAATCGTGGTTGGAACTGGTTCTCTCCGAACCTCAGCGATGACGGGGTAGAACGACAACGCATGGCAGTGACTTCACTGGCGCCGGCAACAACACGGGAGGGGCCGACAACGTGAAGCGTCGTATCGGATGGATCTTCTGCGGTGTCGCGATCGTTACCGCCGTATCGGTCGCCGCTGCCGCCCAGACTTCTCCTTCGGTGAGGTGCGACGGATCTTTCCATCTCACCAGACGCTTCACTCGAGGACGCAACACCTTTGTCCAGGAGCCCGCGTATGCAGCGGGCAAGTTGTGGCTGATCGAGAACTACTTCGACCACACGGGCGATCTGCGCCAATCACTGAAGTCGTGGGATGGCATGACGTGGTCGACCGAACCGATACCGCGTCCACAGGACGGGCAGTACTACATCCGTGCCCTCGACGTCACCGACGATGGCGTCGCGTGGTTGGCGGGATCTCATCAGGCCGCCGAAACCCGGGCGATAGTGCTGAGGTGGGATGGCACCAGTTGGCAGTCGACGGCCGTGCCCGCGCTGGGTCCCGACAGCTCACTTGCGGACATCGACATGTGGTCGTCGCAGGATGGATGGGCGGTAGGTCACTACGAGGCCGGAGAGCAGGAGTCGGCCCTCACTCTGAGGTGGAACGGCTCGGCGTGGCAGCACGTGGACTCTCCCGGGAATGGAGCCGGCGAACTCCGGTCGGTCTCGATCGCTTCGCAAGATGACGTGTGGGCAGTGCCGATCGGCGGACGTCGTCGTGCGACGATCCGGTGGGACGGGACGACGTGGACGCGCTACGACCTTCCGCGCAGCCGCGGGCGGATTCTGCAGCCGTTCGATGTCGACGCAGTGCGTGCGAATCGGGCATGGATCTCGGGATGGTGGGAGCGACGTCGGACGGTCGGCGCAGTTCTTGCTTGGGATGGAAGCCGATGGTCGGCGCGCCGATCCGTCAACCGTCGGGGGTTGACGTTCCTCCTCGCGATCGATGGCGGGCCCGGCGGCTGGGCCGTCGGTGAAACGAGGACGAAGAAAGACAGATCGCCGGTAGCACTGCGAAAAGTCGGCGGGAGGTGGGAGAGGACCGCAGTCGACGACGGCGTTCAGCGACACCTCAATGGAGTGGTCGACGTCGCCGGGACCGCGTGGGCTACTGGAGGAGGAGCGTCGAAGAAACAGGGCCTTTACGGAGTTTTAGCTGAGGCGTGCACATGATTGCGGAGCGCTAAGCACGCTTATCGACGACTCACGCAACGGATACTCCACCGAGAATCACGTCGGTTCCCCGACGCAAAGAATTCGGCACCTCCGCGATCGAATCAGTTTCGCGCACCAGCCTGTCGAGCACGTCGCGGTCCGCATCGCCCTCGATCGTGACCTCGTATTCGATCGGCGTGGAAACGGCCGGGTCCCCGACGTAATCGCTGACAACCTTCACTCTGACCTGATGGATAGCGATCTCTCGCTTTTCTGCCTCACGGAAAAGATCGTTGGAGATACAGCCTGCGACGGCAAGATTGAGGAGTTGACCTGCATTGAACCCAAGGCCACCACCACCCGCCTCGAGAGGTCGATCTGCGATCAGCGAGAACGGACCCGCAGACCCGACAGCCGTCGGTGTCCCGCGTAGCGAAGTCATGGTCACTTCCACACTGCTCATCTACATCATCCTTTCTGCCGAACGGAGCGCGCCGATGGTGGCGCAATCCTTAGCGTCACGGGCGCGGGCTGCTTGCATCAAGGGCGAACTCGACCGCAGCCTCCACGGTCATCGAACGACCAAGTTGCCATGCACGGTGCCACGTCGCATCGTTCGTAAGTGCTTTTGCTCTTTCAAGCACTCGATCGATCAGCAGACGATCGGCCGGGAGCGGCATCCGGTGATCCAATTCGCGTATCGCCTCGGACGCGCCGCCGAGAAGCGCGGCCGCATCAGAGTGACGCTCCACCGCTTCAGTAATCGCCAGCCCCCCCAGCGCTTCGCTGGTGCCCCAGTCGTCCCGCAGCTCCGAGAAGCTGATTATCGCTGTGCGAAATGACGATCTCGCGCGGCCGACTTCGCCGCTCAGGAACGATGCGTAACCCGAGTAGATGTCGGTCCTGGCGGCGAAGTTCCGGTCGCCGAGATTCCGATAGATGCCGCGCGCCTCGGCGAGGACCTCGTCCACTCGCGGATCGAGGGAGTGCGTCAGGGCCATCGCTAGATTCAAGAGTGACGTCGCAAAGAGCCAATCCGGCTCGTGGTCGCGCAAGACTCTGACACAACGCTCGAACAGATCGACGGCGTCGTCCAGTCGCTGATCGGCGAGCGCAACGAGACCCTTGATCGTCCACGCATTCCTCAATGCGATGGGATCCGTGCTACTGGCGAGGCTCAGCATTTCGTCGCCACAACTTGCCGTGGCAGCCAAGTCGCCCTGGTGGTAGGCGAGCCACGCGGCTCCCCACAGTGCTTTTGGTCGGTGGGGTGATACGCCCTCCGGATCGGCAGCAAGAGCGGCGGCCAATGCATCGCGTCCCTGAGCGAGCGACCCATCAAGCATCCAGTAGCGCCACATAGCACCGGTGAGTCGTAAGGCGGCATCCGCATCCCGCGTTGCGACCGCGTAGTCCGATGCCGCACGGATATTGGCGCGTTCCTGATCCACCCGATGGGCCCAGCGGGATTGACCAGAGCTGCCGAACGAATCCTCAGCCTCCTCAGCAAGCCGAAGGAAATACTTGAGGTGCCTATCGGCGGCGGCAGGTGGAAGTCCTTGCTCCCGCCCGAATTCCCGGATGACATCCAGCAGGCCGTAGCGGGCTGTTGCGAGATCGTGAACCACCAGGCTCTTGTCGAGGAGAGCGCTCAGACCCGGCAAGACGGCGCGATCCAAAACCGCAGTAGCAGCGTCCAAGGTCCAGCCACCGGCGAACACGCAGAGTTCATTGAACATGGCGCGCTCGTCAGAGGTAAGTAAGTCGTAACTCCAGCCGATCGCGTCCCGGATGGTTTGCTGCCGACGCGGTAGATCCGGCGGCCCGCCGGTAAGCACATTGAGCCGCTCGCTCAACTGAGCCTGAAGTTCACCCAAAGACATATGAGCAACGCGCGCGGCCGCGAGCTCGATCGCTAACGGCAATCCGCTCAGTGAGCGGCAGATGTCCGCTATCACCGGCATGTCCGTCTCTGCCAACGACAGGTCGTGTCGCGCCGCGCGAACGCGTTCGACGAATAGGGCCGACGCCGCGGCGGTCATCACGCTCTGGACGGCACTTCCTGCCGGAAGACTCAACGGCGGGATCCCAACGGTGTGCTCGCCTTGAATGCGAAGCGGCTGGCGGCTGCCAACCAAGAACCGCACTCCGTCACACAAGCTGATGAGCTTCGCGATACCGGGCCCGGCGGCTAGGACGTGCTCGAACGTGTCGAGGACCATGAGACCCGTGGTGCCGTCCAGCCATTTTCCGAGGCCCTCGGCCGTGTGCGTCTTGGTCCCGGGAAGCCCCACTGCCCGCGCGATCGCCGGAACGACATCACGAGGATCCGTCACGTCGCCCATGTCGAGGAACCACACCTCACCGGCATCGTCCGCTGTAGCAGCGACTTCGAGCAAAACGCGGGTCTTGCCTATCCCCCCGGCTCCGGTCAGGGTCATCAATCGGATGTCGTCGCGAGCGAGAAGCCCTCTGACGATCTCGAGCTCGCGCTCGCGACCCACGAGTGAGGTCGGCGGTCTGACTAGCTCGGGGCGGCTAACCCCAGATCGCGTCGGACCGCGAGCCGCCCGTTCGAAGTCCTCTCGCTCCACACCGCGCAACTCGAGGGCGTCGGCGAGGAGCGTCGCCGTATCCCGATAGATCTTCTTGCGCAGCCCCCGCTCGACGTCACTGATGGTTCGGGAGCTCACCCCGGCCCTTTCGGCCAACTCTTCTTGGGTCAGCCCTACAGTGAGTCGATAGCGCCTGAGGAGCGCGCCGATGGTCATGTCCCGTCGATGCTAGTCGGCGGCGTCCCACGCTGGTCGGTGAACAAGTCGGTGAGTAACTCTTCATGGTGCATCGCTCGACCTTCTTCGATACTCCAATAAGACTTAGCCCGAGGAAAGGTGGGTGTCATGAACGAGAGCAAAGAGGTGGCACGCCGGATCTATGAAGAAGTATTCAATCGTCGCGAACTGGATGTCATCGATGACGTGGCAACCCCGGATTACATCGAGCACGATCCCCTGCCCGGACAAGGCACTGGACGCGATGGATTACGGGACCGAGTTCAGATGCTGATCGACGCGTTCGACCCGCAGTTCACCCTCGAGGACATGATCGCTGAAGACGACAGGGTCGTCGTTCGGTGGACTAACTCGGGCACGCACGTGGGTGAGTTCCTTGGTATCCCCTCGACGGGACAATCGTTCAACATCGCGGGGATCGATATCTATCGAGTGGAAGACGGCAAGCTCGCAGAACACTGGCACGTCGTCGACATGTACGGCCAGATGGTTCAGCTCGGACTTTTGCCATCACCCCAAGGTGCTTGACGCAGCGACGCCGGTGACAGCCGTGCAACCGCTCGATCGAGCTGCTAAACAATGAGTCCTGGAGCTATCACCAGGGCGAGCCCGGCCGCGGCGAAGCCCGCTCCCATCACCTTTGAGAATCCCGCCCCGAACCCGGTCACCTTCTCGACGAAGATGACCCCCGCGACCGCCAGCATCCACACGATGTTCATCACGCCCAGCACGACGAGGATCACCATCAGCATCCAGCAACAGCCGAGGCAGAAGAGCCCGTGCCTGGCTCCGACCTCGAGGTATCCGCTCGAGCCACGCGACATGCGGCCGCCGTGCGTCATCAGGAACCCCAGGGGCGTTCGACACGCCGTCAGACAACGTTCTTTCAGCGGGACGAACTGATACAGCCCGGCCGCCAAGAGAACCGCTGCCGCTATGCGGACCCCTGCTCCGGACGATGGGACCAGTGAAGACAGAGCCTCGATCAGGACGTAATACAGCGCGCCTGCCGCACCCCACACCGCGAGGTATCCCGCGACGAACGGCACTAGCCGATAGGCGGGTTGCCCTTGCGAACGACTCCACCGTGCCACGAGCATCACGAGCGGGGCGACCGCGGGCATCATCATCGCCGCCATCATGACGACCCATCCCGCAAGGAACGCCAGCACCGTCATCATCTGACCCGACCCGGCCCCCATGCCAGACGAGGCATGCCTCGAGCCGGCGTCGTCCATGCCCATCTCGTCCACCCCTTGTCCGGCCGCCTTCATCTCGGAAGATCCGGCGACCGAACGGGGTCGAAGCAAGACACCTACATCCATGCCGTGAGGCTCAATGGCGAGGACGTAAGACCACGACAGTGCGGTAGCACCAAGCAAGAGCAAGAGTGTCAGCGTCGCTCGACGCTCGAGCGCAAGAGCGGTCATAGATCGCTCTTCACTCTGTGCCCCTAACCAACGACAGGGGCCATCCTGTTCTCGCTCGACCAGCTAACGTGCGAGTAATAGCCGTTCTTGCCCTTGTGATCGAACTCGTGTCCGTCCACCGAGACGCGGTTCGCTGACGACGTGCAGATCTTTGCGTCGGTGAAGATGAACCCAGTCGGGAGAACCATGTGGGCCTCGTGTGGCTCGCCACTGACGGGGTCACTGAACGTCTGCAGCTGCATCTCGAACGCGCTGCCTACTCGGACCGAAGAATCGGTTTCGTTGTCTGTGATCTCGATGCTGTCTTCGTAAGGTCCTTTTATCTCCGACAAAGTCGCGGCGAGGATCTCGAACGGCAGGCCCGGATCCTCTGCCATGAGGATCGGAAATAAGGCTTGCTTCTGCTCGTCGGTCGCATCTGCCCAAACCGCGGCTACGCCATTCCCTTCGTGGATCGCACCAGGCCATTTCACGGCCATCGCGATCTTTGCTCCCGTCAGGTCAACTCCATCTTTGTTTCCCGAAGTGACCTGGAAAGCTATGTTGCCTTCGCAAGCACCGTGCGACGGGAACCCGTTCATATTGCACGGGCAGCCCAATTCGCAGTTGCATGCCTCGTAGTAATTCGCCTCGATGGTCCAAGACATAGGCCCTCCTCCCCTAGAAGTCCTTGCTGCTCCATCCCGGTGCGATCGCTCCGCCAGCGATCGCATCAATCTGCCCTGTCCCGGCGCTTTCGTCAATGGGCTCGCATCCCTTCGCCCGGCGACTTCTGAGACGAGTCGACGTTAAGAAAGGACACGAACCGGTCGACCTCGAGGCCCCACAGCTCATCGATAAGCCGTTCCACCGAAATGACGCGACCGGCGTCCAGAACGAGTAGGCCGAGCAGGGTTCTCTCTTTCATCCCCCCGAGGTCGACCGGGACACCTTCGGCGAGCACCCCGACGGGACCTAGGATCGTGAAGCTCAGCCTCCCGGGCTACTCATAAGCCCGGAAGAGGCAATCCATCTAAAACGGGCGCCCTACCATCCCCGTAGTCAGCGCGTCGTCGGGAAGTGCCGTCAATGGTCAGACGGCGGCGGCACCTTGGGTCTTGAGCAGATGCGCTAACTCGACGGCTTTCTTCTTTCGCGTAATCGTGTGATAGCAGTTGCGACGACTAGCGAGAAGTAGGACTGTATTCAAACCTTGAGCAGCGCGGCTAGTTCCCGGGCGTTCTGCTGGGCGTAGTCCCTGTAGCAGTTGTTCATCAAAACGTGAGTGGAATCAGTCGAGGACGAAAGCTCTTTCAGCTTCGGGGCCCACTCCTTCAATTCTTCTTTCGAGTACAGATATTTGAAGCGTTTCTGCACCGACCCAGACTCCCACTCCGCGTCGTTGTGCCCGTGGAACCGCATAACCGCGACGTCGGCCGTGGCAGCAACGATCGGAGGCAGTGAGCTCTTGAACCCCTGCGGCATATCGACACAGACATAAGGCAGTCCATGCCCCTCTAGGAAATCCAGCGTCTCTTGCACGTTGTCGTCGGTCATCCACGTGTTGTTGCGGAACTCGACGCAGATTTTGAACGGGGCCGCGCGCTTCGCGCATTCGAGGACGTATTCCTTGTTCTTGCGCGAGATCGTGAACCACGGTGGATATTGGAAGAGGAGCAGGCCCATCTTCCCGGCATCTTGCAAAGGCTGCAGGGCCGAAAGAAAGCGATCCCACACTTCGTCGACCGCCCCCGAGGAGAGGTCCTTCGGATAGATCGTCTTCTTGTCCGGTCGTTCGAGATCCTTGTAGAGGGCCTCGGCCTTGGTCGGATGCTGGGTCATCAACGAGAACGCTTTGATGTTGAAAACGAAATCTTTTGGCGTCCGCTCGGCCCACAACTCGCTGTTCTTTTCCGACGGCGGAAAGTAGTACGTCGAATCGACTTCGACGAGCGGGAAGTTGTCGGAGTAATAGCGGAGGCGGTCGGCGGCCGACGTCACACCGGGGGGATACCAACCGGACGCGAGCAACGACTTGTCCGTCCACGATGCCGTTCCGACATAGATCTCACCCATCGGCCATGACTACCAGAGAGCGTCGCGTCCCACAGGCTCGTCCCGCTCTTCACTATCGCCGAGCGTCACATCCTTTCGCGGCGTGACGCGTGTCGGGTCGAGACCTTCCGCAGATACGGCC
>JALZGD010000276.1 GCA_030861205.1 Actinomycetota bacterium | reverse complement strand
ATCGTCCGCTTGCGGTCCCAGCGGTCGGCAAGAACGCCCGCGATCGGCCCGGCCACGAATCCCGGCAGCACCCGGGCTGTCATCACTACGCCAACCGCAGCCGGCCCGCCGAGAGTCTGAGCGAAAACAGCAATCGCGATGACGCCCGTCCAGTCCCCGAGGCTCGACACGAATTGCGCGGCAAAGAACCGGCGGAAGTTGGCGTTCGAGCGCAACAGCGCCCAGTACGACACCTCTTCGCTGCCTTGGAGCAGGCGGAGGTCCGGTTTCTGGGTTGGCTGTTGAATCGTCGGCTCCTGATCGAGGCCTCGCAAAGCGCGAAGCCGTCCGCTGTTCGACTCGACGCCGCCGGGTCTCGGTAATCCTAGTGAGGTTCGGCGACGCGTTTCGGCATCAAAGGGCGCTCGATCACGACGCCTCGGCGGACTCCTTCGTCTTCTTCTTTATGTACTTGCACTCGGGATAGTTCGAGCAGCCCACGAACGGACCGAAGCGCCCGCGGCGCTCGACCAGAGGCGACCCACACTCCGGGCAATCCTCGCCGACTTCTTTGGGTGGCTCCTTCTTTATGTATTTGCACTCCGGGTAGTTCGAACAGCCCACGAAAGGGCCGAACCTGCCGGTCTTCGCGACTAGATCCGAGCCGCACTTAGGGCACTTCTCGCCGGTTGTCTGCGGGTCCGGAAGGGCATTGCCGGACTCGTCGAGCTGCTGCGACCACTTGCAGTCAGGCCACCCCGAGCACGACAGGAACCACAACCCATGCTTCCCGAATTTCTCGACGACTGGGCGACCGCAATCGGGGCAGGTCTTATCCGTCGGCCGCTCCGGTCGCGACATCTTGTCCGCTTGCTCGTCCACGTGAGACATGAACGACGTGAAGAAGTCACGGATGAGAGGTTCCATCTTTTTGTCGCCTTCGGCGATCTCGTCGAGATCCTCTTCCATGCGCGCCGTAAAATCGATGTCGACGACCTCGGGAAAATGAGCTTCCAGAAGTTCGATCACAACTTCGCCCCGCTGCGTCGGGAAAAGCCGCCGCGACTCCGTACGCACGTATTCGCGGTCGACGAGCAGTCGGACGGTAGGGGCATAAGTCGAGGGCCGCCCGATACCGACCTCTTCCATCTTCTTGACGAGAGTTGCTTCGGTGTAACGAGGCGGCGGCTGAGTCTCGTGTCGTTCCGCCGCGATGTTGCGGAGGTCCAGAACGTCACCCTCGGATAGCTCTGGGAGCAGACCTTCGATCTCTTCCGGTTCGTCGTCCGAGCGCTCGAGATAGACACGAAGGAAACCGTCGAACTTCAGAACCTGACCTGTAGCGCGGAACACGACGTCGTTCGAAGTGATGTCAACAGATGTCGCGTCGTAGACGGCCGGAGTCATCTGGCACGCCATCGTGCGCTGCCAGATCATCTCGTACAGACGAAGCTCGTCGGCCCCGACCTGTCCTGCGAGATCCTTAGGGAGAACGGCCACCGAGCTCGGCCGGATCGCTTCGTGAGCCTCCTGAGCGCCCTTCGTCTTCGCCGTGAACTGGCGGGCTTGGTGATAGTTCTTCCCGAACTGACTTTCGACGGCGCTGCCGATCTCGCCGAGAGCATCGTTCGACAGGTTCGTCGAGTCGGTACGCATGTACGTGATGTGCCCGGCTTCATACAGCGACTGCGCGAGCTTCATCGTCTTCCAGGTCGGGAACGAGAACTTGCTCGAGCCCGCTTGCTGCAGCGTGGACGTCTTGAACGGAGCAGGTGGATTCTTCTGACGCTCACTCTTTCTGACGGCAGTGATGGTCCAGGGGCCGGGACGCACGCGGTCGAGCAGTTCAGTGGCGGACGCTTCATCTCCAAGTGTGAACTTGTCTTTCTCGCCGACCGGATAGACGGCGTCGAACTCCTCGGCCTTCCCGGTCGCCAATCGAGCAGTCACATCCCAGTACTCGCGCGGCTTGAACGCGCGGATCTCTCGCTCGCGTTTAACGACGAGAAGGAGCGCCGCGCTCTGAACGCGTCCGGCGGAGAGGTTCGGCCCAACGGTTCGCCACAACAGCGGTGAGAGTTTGTAGCCGACGATCCTGTCGACCGCGCGCCGAGCTTGCTGAGCATCGACGAGGGACATGTCGATGTCGCGCGGATTAGCGAACGCCTCCGTGACCGCGCGCTTGGTGATTTCGTTGAATGTGACTCGCCGGGTGGAGCCGGGATCTAGTTTCGCAAGCGCGGCGACATGCCACGCGATCGCTTCGCCCTCGCGGTCGGGGTCGGGCGCGAGCCACACCGTCTCAGCGTCCTTGACAGCCTTCTTGATCGCAGTCATCGCCTTCTTCGCGGAAGCGCGCTGGATCGCCTGATACTTGATCGAGACTCCGCCGTTCACCTCGATGCCGAAGTCGGACTTAGGCAGATCACGCACGTGACCCATCGAGGCGAGAACCTTGTAGTCCTTGCCCATGTACTTCTCGATCGTCTTGGCCTTCGCCGGCGACTCGACGATCACGAGGTTCTTCGTCACGTGGCTCCTTTGAGGCGGTCTCTGCCCAAGATATGGAAGTAGGACGTTGTGCCGGGTGGCTGTATCGCACTAATTCGCCACCGGTGTCAACCAACCCCCGCAGGGCGGCTCCTGTTCCCGGCAGCTGTCAACAGACCTACGGTCGACGCGAACTCGCAGGTCAGAGGGTCCGGCGGCGCCGCGACCACGGTGCTCCCGCATAGGGTCTTGGTCATATGGCCGGCATCTCCCACTTCGCGCAACATTGGGTGACGAGCTACGGATACGTGGCGATCTTCGTCCTGATGGCCATATCGGCGGCCTGCATCCCGTTTCCGTCGGAGGTCACTCTCTTAGTCGGCGGGTTCTATGCCTCGAGTGGGCGGCTCGATCTCGTTGCGGTCGGCATCGCCGGGACGACCGGAAGCCTCCTCGGTTCATTTGCGGCGTATGCGGCCGGCCGCACGGGGGGCCGGGCCTTGCTCGAACGCTACGGTCGGTTCGTCTTCATCAAGCCGCACGACATCGACCGCGCGGAACAATGGTGGGCGCGTCACGGCGACGCGGCGACATTCTTCGGAAGGCTCATACCGATAATCCGCAGCTTCAT
>JALZGD010000275.1 GCA_030861205.1 Actinomycetota bacterium | reverse complement strand
CTTCTCTACCGAGGAGTTGTTATCACGAATGGTCAGGTCGGCCTTGGGATCAATCAATACGGCGATCTGAACGTCGCAAACCAAGCGCCGAGTTCACAGGGGACGAGTGGTTACGGTCTCCGTTTTCTGAAAACAGGTGCCGAATTTACGGCTCCAGGTTGTGACTGTGAAGGTTGGGGGATCGCGGACGCCGGCTCGAAAATTCGTGGCTGGGTTGACGAGAATATTGGCCACGCGGGGCTCGTTCTACAACTCTTTTCGCATACAGCGAACACCGCGACGTCCGTTGTAACGGTTGGTCTCGGAAGTATCGAGATTACGCATGACTACCATCCGGCATTCGCCACACGCGCACTCTTCGAGTCGGACGTAACGATCAGAAATATTGGAACTCTTGACTTGACCGACATTCGATACCGTCGTGTTGTCGATTGGGACATGGAACCAACGGCGTTCTCTGAATTTGTGACGAATTACGGTTTCGGAACTGCTCCTTACCTATCGTTTGTCAGCGACGACGGCTTTGCTTCGCCGAACCCTCTCACAGCTCGTACGTCGATTGACTTCACGGGTAATGCAACCCGAAATGGACCGGCTGACCATGGCGCGTTGTTCGAGTTTGACCTGGGCGATTTGCCGCCGGGCGCCTCGATTGGATTTAAAGAATATTACGGAGCCGCTAGCGGAGAATCCGCAGCGCTAACGGCTCTTCAGTCAGTCGGAGCGCAGGCGTACTCCCTTGGAGAGCCGATGTCTGGACCAGCCGGCTGGCCCAATACGGCGATTCTCGGATTCAGTTTTCCACTCGCCGACTGATCCAGTGGCAGCTCCGCGCGCGGCGACCCGTGCGGCGAGGGTTACGCGGAGCGCCGACACCGGGACGCGTGGTGTCTCTTCAAGGAAGGTGATCCCGCGGGGCCGAGTTCTCGCGCACGCGGCACCGCCCGTGCGGCAGCGTCACGTCCAAATTCCGCCTTCGGGCAACTTGCCCTCTTTGCGTATTTACGCCTGATGCCTGACACCGTCGAATGGGAAGCCACTTCGACCCGGCGGGGGGACTGATGAATAAGAGGAGAGCGCTGCGTTCGGCAGCTATAGCGGGCATTCTGATCGCGGGGCTCTCTCCCGTGATTCGTCCATCTACTCAATTGGGAACGCCATCGCATGATTCTGCTTTGGTTCCCGCAGCGGGGGAGCCCGAGGGTCATGAGAACGAGGGGAAGGCCCTGACAGGGTCCGAGGAGTGGTTCTACGGCCAGAGAAGCTTCCCTCGACAGCACATCCCCGACCGCGCTTACGAGCACGCTCGGGCGCAGGCGTCGCATCAGGCTCCCGCCGCCGACCCTTCTTCTTTCTCGACGGGTTCGTCTGCCTCACTTGCCGCGTCGGTTTCGTCGAATCCTGCGTGGTCGGCGCTAGGCCCGCACCCGATCTCCTCGATCAACTACAGCAGCCCCTACGTCGGCGCGATGCCCGTAAGCGGTCGCGTCACGACGATAGCGACTAGCCCAACGAACGCAGACGTTGCGTACCTGGGCGCTGCCGCAGGCGGGGTGTGGAAAACAACGGATTCGGGCGTCAACTGGACGCCGGTCTTCGACTCTCAGGCTGGACTGGCGATCGGGTCGATCGCTGTGAGTCCCACTAGTGATTCCACTGTCTACGTCGGGACGGGCGAGGCGAACTTGTCTCAAGACTCGTACTTCGGCGTCGGCCTCTACAAATCTGTTGACGGCGGGACAAGCTGGACCAAGCTCGGAGGAGCAACGTTCGACGGCTGCCACATCGGGGACATCATCGTCAAGCCGAACACCGCATCGACCATAGTTGTCGCGGCCCACGCGTTTGGGAGATACGGCACGGCCTGCCCGGGCGGCTTGTATCGATCGACCGACGGCGGAGCGACGTGGACGCAGGTCCTGCCGACGACCGCCGCCTTCGACTTGAGCGTAAGCGCGGCCGCGCCCACGGTCATGTTCGCGGGAGTGTACGGAACGGGCATATTGAAGTCGACCGATTCAGGCGCGACGTGGACGCAGCTCGGTGGGGGAACGAGCGGTCTCCCGAACACGGGCATATACCGCGCCGCCGTTGCGGTCTCGCCGACTGATGGGACGAGGATCTACGCGGTGCTAGCGAATAACACCACTCTTGACACTTCTGCGCCGGGAGGGATCTACGTCTCGTCCGATTCGGGATCGTCGTGGACCAGGGCGCCTTCTTACGACTCGCACCTATGCGGATTCGCATTCGGCAGCGGTCAGTGTTGGTACGACTTGGCAGCAGCGGTCGACCCGAAAAACCCCGACATCGTGTACGTCGGTGGCTCGGAGCTTGCCAAGTACACCTTTAGCTCGGGAACCTGGAGCTACTCGATCATTGGGTTCGATTCGGCTGCCACTCACGCGACCGGCATCCACGTCGACATGCACGCTCTGAGCTTCGATGCGTCCACAACTCCTCGTCTATGGATCGGCAGCGACGGAGGGGCTTATCGCACCGCAGACGGAGGGAGTTCGTTCACGAACCTGAACGGAGACCTCGAGATAACTGAGTTCTATCCAGGGATATCCGGCTCGGCTCAATCGGTCCTATTCGGCGGCGCCCAGGACAATGCCACGAACAAGTACACGGGATCGCCGGGCTGGTCGAACCTGCTCGGTGGCGACGGCGGTTACACAGCAATCGACCCCACAAATGCAAACGTCGTGTACGCAAGCTCCCAATACCTCAACATGGCGAAGAGCACGAACGGGGGCGGGACGTGGACGTACTCCGTGGGCCCGAGCTATGGGTCCGACCGGCTCCTATTCATAGCGCCGTTCGAGATGTCCCCGAGTGATCCGCTGACGCTTTATGCCGGGACGACGCGGCTCTGGAGAACCACGACCGGGGCGGCCGGCGGGGCCGCATCATGGACCTCCATCGGTCCTTCAAATGCAAACGTTCCCAACAGTGACGAGATCTCGGCCATCGGTCTCACGGCCGCCGACGCATCGACGATCTACATCGGACGCTACGGCGGCGTTGTCCAAGTGACGCACGATGGTGGCACAACGTGGAGTTCGATCACCGCCGGGCTGCCGACGCGGTACGTCAC
>JALZGD010000089.1:7072-8982 GCA_030861205.1 Actinomycetota bacterium | reverse complement strand
GCTTCACGCCGACCAGGCCGTTGACGTCGCTGGGGGACAGGATCGAGCCGGACGTCTCCGAGCCGAACGAGCCGGCCGCGAACGCCATCGACGTGCCGACGCCGGAGCCGGAGGAGGAGCCGCTGGGGTCGCCGCCGTTGTAGGCGTTCTTCACCTGGCCGCCGAGGCTGGAGTAGCCGTTGGGCATCGACAGGTCGACCCAGTTGGCGAACTCCGACAGGTTCGTCTTGCCGAGGATGATCGCTCCCGCGTCCTCGAGCTTCTGAGCGACGGTTGCCTCGTCCAGCGGGACACTGCCCTTCAAAGCGATCGAACCCGCCGTCGTCGGCATGTTCTTCGTATCGATGTTGTCCTTCAGGAGCACGGGGATCCCGAACAGGGGGCCGGCGGCTTTCCCCGATCGAAGGAGCGCATCGTCGTGGGCGGCTTCCTTCAAGGCATCTGGGTTCAGCGCCCGTATCGAGTCGAGCTGTCCGTCGTAAGCGCGTATGCGCTTCAGGTACGCGGAGACCAGTTGCTTGTCGGTGATCCGGCCCGTGCGCAGAGCGTCTTCGAGCTGCGGGATGGTGGCGGTCTCGAGGCGAAGGCCGCCCACCGACGACGCGCACTCCGGCGAGACTCCCGATCCATCAGCGCGCGCTCCGGTGATCGGCCCGACGAGCACGACGGCGACTACGACGCCGACCAGGCGCTTGGTCAAATGGCGCATAGGTGAGTTTTCGGCGCTGCACGTGAGTCTCCTGCGCAGGGCTTGTCACGGCTGCGGAGAACTTTGTTTGCTCTGTCTCGAGGGTCCGAACGTGGAAGACTGCCCCGTATGGCGATCGCCGTCCCGAAGAATCTGAAGAAGTCGACGAAGGCGTGGCTGCTGCGACGCCGCCGTCGCCGCGCCACCAAGAAGCGAACCGCGGCCAACCGCAAGATGGTGCTGTTGCTCGGAGGGATCCTCGTCGTCCTGTTGGGCCTTTTTGGCTGGTCCCTTGCCTACTTGTTCGTCGGCACGAAGCCGGCCGGTCGCCAGCTGACGCTCGACGAGCTGAGTGCGCTGTCGACCGCGCACCGACTGGAAAGTGCCGCGTTCCTGGACGAGGACCACATCGTCGAGGGCACGTTCAAAGCCGCGCCGCCACCAACGCCGAAAGAAGGCGGCGGAGGCAAGGAGGCCCCCGGCAAGGGATCGAAGAACGAGAGGGGCAGCAAGACCTCCGGGGTGATGAGCGGCGCGAAGTCATCGAGTCGCAACAACCCGAAGCCGCAGCCCGCGAGCGGCAACAGCATCGGGGGGACGACGTCGCATGCTCCTTCCGGCGGCGGGAGCTACTGGCTCAGCTATCCCGCTTCGGATGCGGTTACCGCAGTTCTCGTCAACATGGCGACGGCGTCGGGCGCGCGCGTCTCGATCGACTCGCAGCCCGGAAAGCAGGCGGTGCGCACGGTCGCGACCTTCCTCTTGCCGCTCATGATCCTGGCGAACCTCTTTGCGCTTCTGTTCTCGGCGTCGCGCGGTGGAGGCTCCGTGATCGGCGAGATCATGATGTTCGGCACGGTCGGGAAGGGATCACAGAAAAAGAAGGGTTCCGGAGCCGTGACCTTCGAGGACGTTGCGGGGGCCGAAGAAGCGGTGGCCGAGCTCAAAGAGGTCCGCGATTACCTCACCGATCCGGAGAAATACGAAGAGATCGGGGCGGCGCCGCCCAAGGGCGTTCTGCTGTTCGGCCCCCCTGGGTGCGGCAAGACCCTCTTGGCCAAAGCCGTCGCAGGTGAGGCCGGAGTCCCGTTCTTCTCGGTGGCGGGAGCCGAATTCGTCGAGTCGCTCGTGGGGGTTGGAGCCGCGCGAGTGCGCGACCTGTTCGCACGAGTTCGCGGTGTCGCCCCGGCGATCGTCTTCATCGACGAGCTCGACGCTGCGG
>JALZGD010000089.1:0-7062 GCA_030861205.1 Actinomycetota bacterium | reverse complement strand
AGATGCTGGTGGAAATGGACGGGTTCTCGGTCAGCCAAGGCATCGTGGTGATCGGCGCGACGAACCGGCCCGACATCCTCGATCCTGCGTTGCTACGACCGGGGCGGTTCGACCGCCACGTAACGGTCGAGCAACCCGACTCGGAGGGGCGCAAGGAGATCCTCGAGCTACATGCGCGAGGCAAGCCCGTCGCGTCGAGCGTCGACTTCACCTATCTCGCGCGCAGAACGCCGGGATTCTCGGGAGCCGACCTCGCGAATGTCATCAACGAAGCTGCTCTGTTGACCGTCAGGGTGGGTAAGCCGGAGATCGACACCGTCGAGCTCGAAGAAGCGATCCAGCGTGTCCTCTCGGGGCCGAAGCGGCGGGGCCGCGTCCTTTCCGAAGAAGAGCGCCATCGTGCCGCGTACCACGAGTCCGGGCACGCGATCCTGGCTGCGGCCGCAGGCCATGCTGCAGATGTCCACCGGATCACGATCCTTCAACGTGGCCGCGGCCTGGGTACCACCACGGTGCAGACGGAGCAGGCTCTGCTGCTGACGCGCACGCAGCTGTTCGCGCAGATCGTCATAGCCATGGGAGGGCTGTCGGCCGAGAACATCGTGTTCGGCGAGCCGTCGACGGGGGCCGAGCAGGACCTCGAGCAGGCCACGGATATGGCGCGCGACATGGTCGGCCGATTCGGCATGGGGACCCGCAGGCGGCGATTGCTCGCCAAGGACGCCGACGCGTTCCTCGGCAACGACTTGGGTGTGTCGGATCTTTCCAACCTCACCCACGAGGAGATGGAAAAAGAGATCGACGATCTCTTGAAGAGCGCGGAGAAGGTTGCCGTCGACCTGCTTTCTACTCACAAGGACTTCCTCGACGACCTCGCAGGGCGTCTCGAGAAGGAGGAGACGATCGAAGGGGTCGAGCTCGAGAAGGCGCTCCAGGCCGTCGCGTTGGAGCCCACCCTGATCGGAGTCAACTCGAACGGCTCCGGCCCCCCTGCGGGGGCCGGACGGGAGCCCAGGTCACGGGCGGGATCGACCGACGGCCGGCAGAACTAGAACGGCACGCCCGAAACGTGCGCCTGGCGACGCCTGGTCCTACGGCTTTTAGGCAGGACACGGGGGGCGCGCGTCATATCCGTTCAGTGAGGGCGTGCGCGCGTGCGCACGCGGGGAGGTAAGCGTGACCCGACGTGGACGCAGGCACCGCCGCACACTCAGCGGTGTCGTCGCGCTCGGCCTCCTCATAAGCCCGCTCATCGCCCTCGGCGACGGGACCGCGGCACATGCCGCGTCGTGTCAGGTCCCCGGGCACATCCGATCGGTAGGCAAATGGGTCCTCGTGGCGAAGCCCCGGTTCAAGGTCGGGCCTCAGCGGATCACATCTTTTGCAGTCGATCCTTATCGGGCGAATTACGAGTACGCCACGAACGGCTCGGTCGTGATGACGAGCGTCAACGGCGGATGCACGTGGCTGCCGTCTTTCGTTCTTCCGGAAGCCCCCGATCAGAAATATCAGTACTCGCGCTCGAACGCGACGATCAAGTCGATCGTCGTGCCGCACTCAGGTGGCGCGTCGAACAACGTGTATCTGCTGATCGCAGAGACCGATGCAGGCGTTGTCCGTCCTCATGTGGTCGTCAGTCGCGACTCTGGGCAGTCGTGGACGGCCTCGGACACCGGCCTTCCACCGGTCGGCGATCCCGCTGCGTTGCACGTCGCGCAAACTCCTCCGACGAACGTTTTCATCGGCATCGATACCGGCGGCGGTGCGCTCTACGCGATCTACGCGAGCACCGACTCCGGGGCTACTTGGACCCTCCGGAGTGGCCCTACGGACCTCACTCCTCAACGGGGGATCCGCGACTTCGCTATAGATCCCATCGACGCGTCGCAGTTGTGGGGATGGGGCAACGGAGGGTTGTTCCACTCGAGCGATGGGGGAGCGACGTTCGCTGCCGTTCCCGAGTTCTCGGCAACCCCGGTGTCGACCGCGGATGTGTTCCACGAGCCCGGTCACCTCGCCCGCGTCATCGCGTTCCGGCCCACGCACAAGGACTACGAGCGTTCAGACGATGGGGGAAAGAAGTGGCTGAAATACGACCTCCCCACCGGCGCCACGGTGACGTCGATCGCCCACGGCGCGTCGTCCGATGCGATCGTCATCTCCGCCGGCGGAGCGGTCTACGGGTACTACTCGTCGGCGTTCGCGTTCATCCCGCTGAAGGCGCCCGTCGGTGGCGTCATCGACCTCGTGCCGACCGAAGAATCGTTCTATGGGCACAACGCCAGCTTCATCGTTGCCTACGGCTCGTCGGGCCCGAGCGTTCAGGTCCCTACGCAACTCGCACTGCAGCTGCCGTTCGTCCAGCCCGTGAACGTGTCGCCTCCCGTGCCTCCCAGCCTTGCGCCTTCCAACCGGCGCATCGTGTTGAAACCGGGGCAGTCGCGTCATCTCCCTTATGTGGTCAATCTCCCGAAGAGGCCGCTTCCGCTCGACGTGTTCTTCCTTCTGGACACCTCGAGCAGCATGCGGAAGACGCTTGCGGCGATGCTCACGCAGACCGTCCGGATCGAACAGGGCCTCGCCGCCACCGGCGTGGATCTGCACATAGGGGTCGGATCGTTCAGGTCGTATCCGGATGCGTTCCCGCCCCGGCAGAACGAGCCCGAGTACGTCTACCACCGCGACCTCGACATCGAGCCGCCGTCGGGCGCGCTGATATCCGCGCTGAAGCAGCTCGCCCCCGAGGGCGGCGGTCGCTACGACGCGCAGCTCGGCGCCCTCTATCAGATGGCTACCGGCGAGGGCCAGGACCTCTACCCCCCGGGGCCACTCGGGCACGACGTCCCGCCCGGCCTTCAAGCCGACTTCCGCAGGAACTCGTTGCGCGTAGCGGTCGTCGCAACCGACGAGAACTTCGGCCATTCCTTCGAGAGCCCGGATCCCGCGGACGTGCAGCCTCCGCCGCACATCCCGTCGTGGGACGAGGTCCTGAATGCGCTGAACGCGAAGGACATCCACGCGATCGGCATCGCGACGCAACCGAAATCGGTGCCCGACCTAACCCATCTCGCGGCAGGAACCGGCACGGTCGCCCCGGCCGGCGGTGTGGATTGCGATGGGAATGGAACGGCCGATGTGGCTGCCGGCGCCCCGATCATGTGCCGGCTTACGCGTGATCAGTTGGATGAATCGACCGGCCTCGCCGATGCCATCACCGAGTCGCTCAAAGCGATCAGGACGACGGCCGGGGTCGATTTCGCCGCGCGCGGATCTGCGAAGGTGATCGACGGGGTCAACCCGGCTGCGTACACGAATGTGGTTCTGCAGTCGAGCCATTCGTTGCACTTCCAGGTCGGCGTCCACTGCCCGTTGGGGTCCGGCGGACAGACGTTCCCGATCTCGGTGAACGCTCACACGCCGGCAAACGACATGTCGTCCCATCTGACCCTCGTCTGCAAGAAGCTTCCGCACAACCGATCTCTGCCCGCGGTGCTCGCCGGCCTTGCCGCCGCTCCGCTACCGGTGCTCGCGTTGCCACCCCCACCGCCTCCTCCGATCACGAGCGTGTCTTCTTCGACGCAATCGCAATCACAGGTGCAGGCGAATGTGGGAACCGCGGCGCAGGAACAGGAGCAACCGCAAGCGGCCTTCGCCGCCGCCTACGACGCGTACCAGGAGCAGCAGCAGTACGCGATGAGCTCGTATCGCGCGCCTCGACAGAGCTTCCCCGTAGGGGCGGCCGCGATCTTTGGTGCTGCATTCGTCGCGCTCGCATGGGCCTGCGTTCGGGTCGTCTCCGAGACCGTTCTCGCGAGCCAACGGCATCGCCGATAGCTCGCCCCACGCCTTATCAATCTCTTCGAAACAGGCAGGAGCGCGCCTCCGCGGGGCGAATAACCCAGCGACCAGAAACATAAGGAGGCAGAGATGAAGCGGTTCCTGTCATTGCTGAGTGCGCTAGGCCTCATGCTCGCGCTCACGCCGGCGATCTCTCACGCCGGGCCCACCGAGGGCGGCATCACGTCGGACAACGTCGAGTACGTGCGGTTCGTCCCGTTCGAGGTTGGAACCGCGACTGGTTCGCGTTTGATCGGGCGCTACCTGTACGTCACCAGCTGGCGTTCGTTCTCGATCTACGACACGAAGCCAGACCCCACTAACCCGCAGCTGTTGTCGCTGACTCCGTTCGCGAAGGACGCGACGACCGAGGGCGACGGGTTCCGCTTCGAGAACGAGGACGTGTCGACCAACGGCAAGTTCCTCGTCTTCTCCGAGACGACTCCTCGGAGCATCCTCTACATCTACGACGTCGAGGACAAGACGAACCCGACCCTGCTCTCGCAGACCTCCGGTCTTGGTGAGCACACGGTGAGCTGCATCCTGCACTGCCACTACCTGCTCGGCTCGAGCGGCGAGATCGTCGACGTCCACGACCCTGCCAAGCCGAAGAAGATCGGTGACTGGCTCAAGGAGCTCAAGTTCACGGGTGGCGCGCACGACGTCACGGAGGTCAAGAACGGGTTCATCCTCGATGCGCCCCTATCTGGCCCGTTCCACTACGTGGACATCCGCGACCCGCTGCATCCCAAGCTTCTGGCGCAGGGCGCGCGTCCGTCGAACGACACCTCGTCGATCATCCACTCGATCGCGTGGCCTCGTAACGGCAAGGACCGTTACATCCTGGTCCAGGAAGAGAAGAACTTCCAACCGCGGTGTGGCGAGCAGAACGGTGGCTTCCTCGTCTTCGACACCAAGGGCTGGCAGAAGACGCACACGTTCACCGAGGTTTCGAGCTACAAGGCAGTCAACGGCACCTTCGTCGACGGCAACCCCCCGGCGAACGCACTCGGTTGCTCGGCTCACTGGTTCGAGGCGCGCGACGACTTCCACAACGGCGGCATCGTTGCGGACGGTTTCTACGAGCACGGCTCGAAGTTCTTCAACGTCGACTCGAAGACGGGCAAGCTGAAGGTCACGGGCTGGTTCGAGCCCTACGGTGGTTCGACCTCTGCCGACCACTGGGTGAACCACGACATCGTGTACGCCATCGACTACACCCGTGGGTTCGACATCCTGAAGTACGACGACAAGTAAAGACTTGAAGCGCTCATGCTGAAGTGAGCATGGGTACAGCTTGGCCGCTGTAGCAGGCGCCAGCGACAGGGGAGGTCTTCGGACCTCCCCTTCGTCTTTTCGGGCCGTCAGGTGACGTTCGGCGGTGGAACCTTCCGCTTTTCGGCTTTGACGCGCTTGCTCATGAAATCGGGGAGGGCTTCGAGGCCGCCCTCGACCGTCTGGTCGAGACGGATAGTCGCGCGCTCGATGTTGACCATCGCTTGCTCGATGCGATCGAGGCGCCCGCCGACGTCTCTTACGTCGACCTCACCGATCTTCTCGATCAGCAAAGCCTTCAACTCGTCGAGATCCCTGTGAAGACGTTCATCCATCACCGCGATGCGCTTCTCCAGGTCTGCAGCGACGGAATCCGCGCGGGCGGATAGCTCGTCGAAGCCTGTGACCGTGCGGTGGATGTCCTCCAAGCCATCCAGCGTCGCGATCACGCGCTGGTCGAGAGTCGTGAGGAGCTCCAGCAACGCAGCAAGCCGTTGCGGGATGGAAGCGAGAGAGCTAACGCCCGAGGTGTCGTCGTCCATGAGCGGCAGACGCTACGCGGATTAGCCCTCGCCCTCTTCGACCTTCACTTCGTCGAGGATGTCCGAGCTCCCGTCGGCCGCGGCTCGGATGGCGACCTCGTCACCGGCTCGCAGTCGTAGGTAGCGACCGAACTCGCCTCTTACCTTGCGGACGGCTTCGACGAAGCGATGCAGGTACAGGTCCCCGGCGTGCTTCTCGAGCGCTTCGAGATCTATCGCCGGGCCTTTGGCGCGAGCATCTCTGTCCACCGCTTACCTCCAAGGTCCGATGTCCTTCGGATACTAGGGGCCAAAGGGGCTCCAGAGCCGTTTCTGCCGGACAGGAGATGGCGCCGGAGCGCCGAATCATGGGACATGGCCAGACCACGTGCGCCGCGCCGCGTCTTCGCTCTACTAGTTGTCTCTTGCTTGTTGTTCGCGGCCGCTCCGCTGGCTTCAGCAAGATCGGCCGATCCGGGGCCCGGTTACTTCGCCAAGAACGCAGAGTTCATCGCGAACATCCCCGTCAACACCGACTCGTCGGGCAGTCGTCTCGTCGGCCATTACCTGTACGTCAACTCGGGGCAGGACCTCGAGATCTACGACGTCAGCGACGCGCTGAATCCGCAGCGGGTCGGCGTTCTGGTCCTGCCGGAGACGCCTCAGTTCCCCCAGGAAGACGTCGACACGAACGGGAGGATCCTCGTCGTCGGTGCCTTCACGCAGCCGAATGCATCGTCTGCCGGGGACCTCTCCGTGAACTCCCTGTACGTGATCGACGTTGAAGACAAGACGAACCCGCAGATCATCGGCCGCCTTGGAGGGGCCGCGCAGCACACGCTGAGTTGCGTGCTCGACTGCACGTACGTCTATGGCTCAGAGGGTGAGATCGTCGACATCAGGAACCCATCGAAGCCGAAGATCGTCGGCGATTGGGCGAAGGGGAGCCCTGCGAAGAGTTTCCACGACGTTACCGAGGTTCGCCCCGGGATCGTCGTGACATCGACGCAACCCATCTTGATGCTCGACGCGCGACGCGATCCGGTGCACCCGAAACTTCTAGCGGTCGGCGCGAACAAAGACCAGCGCTTCATCCACGCGAACCTGTGGCCGGAAAAGGGCACCGACAAGTTCCTGCTCGTCGGAGGCGAGAGCACCGGCAACTGCTCCGATAAAGGTGCCGGGCAGTTCATGACGTGGGACGCGACGCACTGGCGCCAAACCCACACGTTCAACATGATCGACGAATTCGGTGAGGGCAACGGCTTGCCGACCGATGGACAGTCACCCGACAACACCTACTGCGCCCACTGGTTCCAGCCGCATCAGACCTACGACAACGGGGGCCTGATTGCGATGGGGTGGTACGAGCACGGCACTCGGTTCCTGAACGTCAGTCCGACCGGCAAGATCAAAGAAGTCGGCTACT
>JALZGD010000088.1 GCA_030861205.1 Actinomycetota bacterium | reverse complement strand
GGTGTGCTCCTACTGATCGTGTCGCTGAAGAGCGCTCGTCGAACCATCGCGGTGCTGGCGATACCGATCTTGCTGATGGCGTTCTCGGTCGGTGCGTTCGCACCGTCGAGCCCAGACGTACGCGTCATCGGTGAGCGCTTCCACGCGCTTACGACTCTCAACCAGCCATACGACGACAGGATCGCGATCTGGCGCGAGGCGATCCGCGAAACCCGTGCCGATCCGTGGACGGGGGTCGGGCCCGGGAACTTTGCGGTTGCGAGCCGAAAGTCCACATCATTGGCGTTCACGGCGTTTGCCCCTCACGCGCACAACATCTTCTTGAACACGTCGGCGGAGCTCGGCGTCCCGGGCCTCGCGTTCCTCGTGGGGCTCATCGTCGCACTTGCCGCCGCCGGCCGCACCGCGCTGCGTGCGATGCGGAAGACGCGTAGGTCGCGAGAGCTCGCGCTAACTGCCGGTATCTGCGCGGCCCTCTTCGCAACATTGGTGCAGGGGATGAGCAACACGTTCACCGGCAACTCGATCCTCGACGGAACTATCTGGACATTGATCGGCGCGCTCCTCGTGGCCCGGCGCGAAGCACGAGAGATGCTCGTCGAGCAAGGAGACACCAGCAGCGAGCGCGAGCCGACATAAGAAGCGCGTCGCTTAGTTCCGGTCAGACCTTGTGCAACGTGACGTCGTCGACGAGGAACGAGCGCCCCTCGTTGATGGGAGCCTTGATGCGCAGGACGAGATGCGACCGGCGATTCCCGTGCGATCGGTAATAGACCTCGGGCATAGCGGTCCACGCGTTGGCGGCCGCGCGGACCATAACGACCTCGCGGCCGACCTTGTGCCCGTGCGACCACTCGACGATCACGAACCGGATGCGCTCGACGCGGTCCGCAAGTACGTAACCGGTAGCGGACAGCGACGTGCGTTTACGACCGAGGCTTACGCGCCTCGCGACGAGGCTTGCATGCGAGCCGCGGCTACTGACGCGACCTGCGTCCGATCCCGAATGAGCCGTGTGAACCACCGTTAAGCCGGAGTTCGGAGCATCCCATCCGCGCGTGCCGGACTCGAACCCGCCGTTGACCAACAGATTCTCAGCCGAGCCTTCCGAGGGCGGATCTTCGCTCGGCTGCGGTGTCGGCGAGACCGACGCGGTCGGCGCCGGCGACGGCTGCTCGGTGGGAGCATCAGTCGGCTGCGTGCTCGGGACGTCACTCGGTGTCGGACTGGGCGACTCGATCGGCGCGGGCGCCGCCGACGTCAAGAAGGCTTTGAGAGCCGAGTACGCCGGCTTCGGAGAATCGTCCTTCGTCATGATTCCGTAGTTGTCGAGCTGCGCATCTCCGTAGCTTTCGTCGTTCGATTGATAGGCGAACAGGTTGGTGACGTAGGGCATGTTCTGTTGGGCGTAGCGGACGCTGTTGACCAAGAAATCAGCTTGTTGCTGCGGGGTGACTCCGATCTGCCAGTTAGGTTCCGCGCCCGTGTTCACGTGGCTCGACCAACCAAACTCCGTGAACCAGATCGGCTTGTCTCCGTCGCCGCGGTTCACCATCAGTTGGTGGACCTGTGCTGCATACGGGAAGCTCCAGATGTTGTTGTTGTCGACAGAAGGCCCGATGTTCGAAGGAGCGGTGTAAGGGTGTGTCGCCATCACATCGAACGACCCGGCCGCGCCCGCGTCGTACGCACGGCGGATGAAGTCGATGTCGTTATAGGCAGGACCTCCAAAGACGACCTTTGTCGAAGGGTCGCCTTTCTTGAAGGCCGGGTAGGCCACCTTCAGTAGACGGACGTAATCGGCAGTCGTCCCCGACCAGAACGCGGCCTGGTTCGGCTCGTTCCAGACTTCCCACGCAGCGACGCGACCTGCGAAGTGCCTCGCTGCCCACTCGGCGGCAGCTGCATAATCGTTCGGGTCGGTCGGGGGAACGCTGGCAGCGGTGCGATAGCCGACCGACGTCAACCCGTTGGCCCATCCCGGCGTGCACCACATGGTCATCAACACCTGAAGGCCGTCGGCCCGTGCTTCGTCGACCGTCTTGTCCGCTTCGTCGATGAACCACTGGCTGTACTGGTCGCGTGACTTCTCCTGAAGTGAGCACCAGCCGAAATCGATCCGAACCCAGGTAACGCCGGCTGCGGCGAGCTTTTCGAAGATGTCCTGACGCTGCGCATCGGAAAATTCCCACAGGGCATGCACCTGCACGCCGAACGCGGGAAGAGGACGCGTTGCCGCCTGTGCTCCGACGGGTGCAGCGAGGGGCGAGACTGCGGCCGCGATCGTCACGGCTGCGAGAAGACGCTTGAACTTCACGGTTATCTCCCAATTCGGTAGCTGGGCGACCCTCGTGGGGCCCCTGGCTTTGCGTCCCTGCGTTGCCGCAGGTTTGCCCTTGTCGTTGGTCCTTCTGGGTTATGAATCGGCCCCGCCCGGGGGAGCCTTTAGCCTCCATCCCCGGCCGGCGTTCCGGACGAAACGGTCACGGCCACACCGATCGGGCAGGGCACGCGATGATGCGGACCTCTTCGTCTAGGTAGGAAGGAACCGGGTGGCGCAAGAAACAGGACTACCGGAGCTTCTCGACACCCTTCGGTGGCGGTGGCACGTCGTCGCGATCATCGCGATCGCGTTCCTGGCGGGAGCGATCTACTACGCCCAAGGGCTGCCTCTTCAGTACGACGGCCAAGCGATCACGACGTTCGCGCCACGGCCCGGGGTCGACTCCGGCGTGGCGACGATCCTCCTGCCTAAGTACGCCGCATACGTGACGGCGCCGGCCACGATCCAGCAGATCGCGCCCCAAGTCGGTATCTCGTCGTCCAAGCTCGAGGAGGCAGTCAACGCAACGACCGCTACCGAGACCGCGAACCTCACGATCACCGTGACGCTCACCAGCCCGACGAAGGCAGCGGCGGCCGCCAATGCGTTCGCGAAGGCCGCCGTCGATTTCTCGTCTACGGACAAGGCCGTCGAGGGCGAAGTAGTTGCCCCTGCACTAACGCCGCGGAAGGCGTCGGGTCCGCCACGCAAGCTGATGGAAGCAGCAGCGCTCGCCGTCGGCGTGCTACTGGGCATCGCGGTTGCGTTCGTCATCGAGCGGCAACGCCCACGGCTGCGCACGTGGCAAGAGATCGCGAAGGTCACGGGATACCCCGTCGTTGGACGCGTCCCAAGCTCGCGGGCTCTCCGCGGCAAGCCGCAAGACGCCCTGACGGACCCACGGATCGGTGCTGCATTCCGAACGTTACGTACGAACCTCGAGCGCGAGTGGCAGGACCGAACGGTAGACGTGATCGTTATCACCTCACCCGGATCTGGTGACGGCAAGACGACGATCGCGGCGCTCTTCGCGGAGTCGCTTGCGCGTCTCGGCGGAAACACGCTGCTCATCGATGCCGACCTGAGACGCCCGGGGTTGTCCGGAAGCATCCTGAATGGTCAGGTAACCAAGGGCCTCGACGACGTTCTGCGCGAGAAGGTGAAGCTCGAGCATGCGGTGCGCCCGGGGTGGACCGATCGTCTAACGCTGCTGCCCACAAAAGCCGACCCCGACGCCGGCGACCTGCTAGCACGGCGCTTCAACGAAGTTCTGAGAGAGGCGCGCGAGCGCTACGACGTGATCGTCGTCGACACAGCTCCTTTATTGGGGACCGATGACGCTCGGACGATCGCAACTATTGCCAATGGAGTCCTACTAGTGATCTCAGCGCGGTCGTTCGCAGGCCCCGTCAACGAATCCGTTCTCGCACTCGAGTCACTGCGCGCGCCGGTGCTCGGTGCGATAGGCAACCGTCTCCGCGAGTCCGGCCGCAGCTACTACTACTACACGTGATAGTTGTGGCCGCGACGCGACTTCGGGCCTAGCGCACTCCGGCGACCCACGACCAGACCGGTCACCGTGACCGCCGCGATAAGACGTCCTCGTAGATCTGCGCGATGCGATCGGTCGTGACGCGCAAGTCGTAGTGCTCTTCGATCGTTGCCCTGGCGCGGGCGCCTTCTGCCGGAAGGATCTGACCCTCTTTTAGTCGCGCTGTGAGCGCGCGTGCCAACGCCGAGACGTCTTCTACAGGCACGACTTCTCCCCCGCCGCGCGACAGCACTTCACGCATCCCTGCAACGTCAGTCGCGACGACAGGTCTGCCGCTGGCCATCGCCTCCAACAGCGACAGTGACATGCCTTCCCAGCGGGAAGGCAGCACCGCGACGTCGCACGCAGCGAGCCACGACGCGACGTCGTCCTGCGCACCGACGAGCTCCACGCCCGGCCCCCGCGTGCGTTGCAACGTCGACCTGTCCGGTCCGTCGCCGACGAGCACCAGGAGGGCGCCCGGGATCTCAGCGCGTACGAGCGGCCATGCCGCGACAAGCACGTCCTGACCTTTCTGACGAGTGAGGCGCCCGACGCAAACCGCAAGAGGCTCGGGGCCCAAGCCGAGTCGAGCGCGAGCCTCGCCTTTCGCTGCTTCCGATGCCGACGTCCAACGCGTCAGATCGACGCCGTTTCTAACGACGACCCATGGAGCGGATATGCCTCGGGCGATACCGGCCGCGCGCTCTGCCTCACCGACACATACGAGCGCGTCGGTCCACCGGCCCGCGATCCGTTCCCAGTGGAGCGCGCCCCAACCGGCAACCCCCGTAGCCGCCCAGAACGACCAACCATGTGGCTGGAAGACCGTGGGACGGCTCCCGCGCATGGCAAGACGGCCCGACAGGCCGGCCTTAGAGGAATGGAGATGTACAACTGCCGGGGCCGTCTGCGACACGACGGTCCGTAAAGAAGCGGTCTCGCGCGCCGTTCGGATCCCCGGCGACCGGCTCGCCGCCCAAGCACGATGCGCCGCCCCGTCACGGACCACGTTGTCTCGTAGCGGCCCATCGAGCGGGCACGCGACCGTCACGTCCCAGCCGCGAGCTACCTGGTCGCGCACCAGGTCTTCGACCACCCGCGCCACACCCTCCGAGGTCGGCTGGGAAACGTGTAGAACAGCGATGTTTTCCCGCATGATGCCCGTAGGGTAAGGCGGCTTTGAGGCGCAAGCGCTTAATCCTCGCGGGGGCAATCTTCTTCATCGTGGTCGCGTCGGCGGCCGCGTTCGTCCTTCTGCCCGTCGCCCGCGACCTGCGCGCGGCGAAGGCGGCACTGGGCACGAACGTCGGCGATCTCAAAGCAGGTGACATTGCCAATGCTCGGATCCGGGTTGCGTCGGCTCACGACCGGCTGAACAGCCTGCCGGCACATCTCCTTCACCTGATCCCGTTCGTGGGCGCGAACCTCGACGCAGTCGACCGCGTCGTCACCGCCGCCGATCCCGTACTCGAGTCGGCTCTCGACCTGAAACGCACGAGCAACGACGTACTCAGTAACGGCCTCTTCGTTCACGGGCGCATAAACCCGCGTCGGATCGGGCCGTTCCTCGGCCCCGTTCGCGAAGAGGAGTCCACGCTCGGAAAGCTGGCCGCCGCAGCGCGCGATGCCCGAGGCGGATGGTTGTTCCCGCCCGTTTGGTCCGCGCTCACCGAGATCGCCGACAAGGCCAATGACCTCGGCACAGACGCAGCGCACGCTGCAGACCTGTTGCGACAAACCGACAGTCTTCTGGGAACACTGCAGCCGCGCACGTATCTCGTTCTGCTGCTCAATAACGCCGAGCTCCGCGGAGGCGGCGGCGTCTTATCGGGCATAGGCACTTTGAAGGTGAAGGGCGGCAAGCTCACGCTCGGACACTTCTACACGCGGGAAGCGCTCTTGGAGGAGCCGTTCCGCAAGGTCCCCGCCCCCGCGGACTACGAGCGTCGCTTCGGGGTCTTCGACGCGAACACCACGCTGTGGATCAACTCCACGTACTCACCCGACTTCCCCGACGATGCCCTCGTGGCATCGCGTCTGTTGAAGTTGGAGACCGGCATCGAGACGGACGGCGCGATCGGTCTCGACCCCCGTGGCCTGGCGGCCCTGATGCCGCCGAACTCGAGCGTCAAGGTCCCGGGCCTCGAGGGCAGGATCACGAGAGAGGGGCTTCCGCGCTTCGTGTACTCCGATGCCTACCGGCTCTTCGACAACCAGGGCCAACGACGCCGTGCCATCTTGGCGGCCGGCACGCAGGCGTTCGATCAGGTGTTGCACGGGTCCTTCGACGGGACCGACGCGCTCGACGAGCTCGGCCCCCAGATCGCAGGCGGACACATCCGTGTCGTGTCGTTCCAACCGGACGAAGAGCGAGCCCTCGACGAGACGGGCGTGAGCGGAGCTCTGCCGCGCCCGACAGGAGACCAGCTCTTCGTCACGGTCGACAACCTCGGCACGCACCAGCTCGGGTTCGGGACGAAGCTCGACTACTGGGCGAAGAGACGGATCACCCATCACTGCGACATCGTCGAAAACAGCGCGTCGTGTTCGACATTCGTGGCGCTCACGAACACCGCGCCGGAAGGCCTAACGCGATACGTCGCCGGGAAGCCGTACGGCCTGATGCGCAGCTACGTGCAGGTGTACGTCCCGCAAGACGCTGCGGTGGACATCGTCGATCTTGACGGGGCGAGCGCCGCGCACCTGATCGAGAACCAGGACGGTTCGATGTCGATCGGCGTGCCGGTCAACGTCAAACGAGGGCAGACGCGCACGGTCCAGGTCAATTACACCATCGGACTGACGGACGATCGCTACACGCTTACGGCTCTGCCGCAACCGCTCACTGCCGATGCGAAGCTCGATCTCTCGTTGTCGATGCCCCAGGACTGGAGGGTGGTATCAGCCTCGAGCAACGGATCGGGCGCGTATCGGTCTGCGGGCGCCTTCAGCGGCAAGGTAGAAGTGACCGCACAACCGAGTCATGAATCGGGATTGACCCGAGCATGGTCGGCACTCCTACGCTTCTGGCGTAATCCCGTGTTCTAAGACTGTTGCTTGTGCGCGCGCGTCCGCCGGACGATTACCATCCCGATCCCGATCGCGGCCAGGCCGGTCAGCACGAACAGCGTCACGTCCGCTCCCGTGAACGGAAGGTTGTCGACCGTCTTGTGGAGGACCGACGGCGACGGTGACGGCTTCGGCGCATGGGTCGGCGGATGAGTCGTGTGGTGTCGCGGCGACCGAGTGAAGTGCGTCGGGCTGATCGTCTTGCAGATCTTTGTGTACGGGTCGCAGATCTTCTTGGCCGATGCCGATCCTGCGAACAGCATCATCGACCCGAGCACTCCTATGACACACAGGGTCATCAGCGCCAACGTTCCACGAGCGACCCTGCGATTGCGCTTCTGAATCTCAGACATCACATCCACCCTCCTCTAGCCCCTGAAGAACGTTCCCACCGTCTTCAGAAGGATCTTCATGTCCTGGGACAACGACCAGTTCTCTACGTAGTAGTTATCGAATGCTGCGCGTTCCTCGATCGATGTATCTCCCTTCAACCCATGGATCTGGGCCCATCCCGTGATCCCTGCCGGCAACCTGTGCCGGGCGTCGTAGTTCGGATACAGCTCTTTGAACAGCTCAACGAAGTAAGGCCGCTCCGGTCGCGGTCCGACCAGTGACATGTCGCCACGCAACACGTTGAACAACTGAGGAAGTTCGTCGAGGGACGTGTTGCGGAGGAATCGTCCCACCCGCGTCATTCGCTGTTCGTCTGCGGCCCACTCGGTGTCCTCGACCTCGGTCTCGCGCACGTGCATGCTGCGGAACTTGTAGAGCGTGAACGGACGACCATCGAGACTGACTCTTACCTGACGCAGCAGGATCGGCCCTCGAGACTCGACGTAGATCGCAGCCGCGATGAGCGCCACCACCGGAGCAGAGATCGCCGTGGCGAGGGCCGCGAGAACGAAATCGACCGCACGCTTTGCGATCCACGCCGGCCGGCTCCGCGCCGGTGGTTGCAGCCTCACGACCGGAAGACCCCACAGATGGTCGTTCGTGTTCGCCGCGCTGCCGAGCTCGAAGAAACGCGGGACGACCCACACCTGCGCGCCGGCTTCCATCGCAGATCGGATCTCGTCCACCATGTCTTTCTGCTGGGTCGATCCGTAAGCGATGATGACGACGTCGACGCCGCGCGCGCGAACTACTTCGCTGAGCGTCGACGTTGCCCCAAGAACGCGAGCACCAAGCTCGTCGACTCCGAACATCGGATCGTCGTCTACGACCCCGATGACGTCGAGCCCGTATTCGCGGTGAGCCTTGAGCGTCGAAATGACATGACGCGCGATCGCGCCGCCCCCTACGACAACGGTGGATGACGTCGCGCTCCGCCGGAGCGATCGCTCGACCGCCCGTCCCGCGACGCGACCGACGAGCAACGAGACGGTCACGGCCGTCGCAACGACGGCGACTCCCCGAACGTCCCCGAGACCGAGCAATAGCGTGACGAACGACGCGAATGCGTACGAAAGCCCGATGTTGCGCAAGATCTCGCCGGCGTCGTCGAGGGCACCGACCGTCAGATTTCGGCGAAAGAACCCAGGCGCGACCACCGATGCAAGGGCGGCGATACCGAACGCGCCCATCCCGGCGGTCAAACCTCCGGCAACGACGCGGGCGGCCACAAGGGTTGCCAGCAATACCCAAATATCGACGAGTGCGACGACATCCGACGGGTCGAGCCATGCGTGGACCCCGCGGCGTGTGGCAACCGGGTAGGAGCCGAAGGCGCCAATGGCCGGAGCTTCGAGCGCGTGCTCTTGCACAGGCGGCGTCATGACTCGCGCCACCTTGCATATGGCGCGACGAATCCACCCGTGAGCACGGGGAGGAATCCCGCTGTCACCAGCATCAAGCTCCTAACGACGTTTCGCCACCAGACCAAGGCCGACCGTAGCGCAGGATGCGCTACCGGGCGACCCCCATATACCCCGATGCGGGGAAAATTCTTCCTCTTTTGGGTAAATCCTCCGAATCGTCCCGGTTTCGCCATAGCCCTATATCCGCAGTAGTGGAAATGTTTTCCTGCCAATTAAAGGGCATCTCGCGCCTGAAGTCCACTCTCATTTAACGTCGGCGACCGTCCCGGGG
>JALZGD010000274.1 GCA_030861205.1 Actinomycetota bacterium | reverse complement strand
GGTAGCGGCGATGCAGAAGGACCTCAAGCGGCTGATCGCCTATTCGTCGGTCGCGCACCTCGGCTTCATCGTGCTCGGCGTGTTCGTCGGCTCCCTCCAGGGGATGAGCGGGGGGATCCTCCAGATGGTCAACCACGGTTTGTCGACGGGCGCCTTGTTTATGCTCGTCGGCGCCCTCTACGATCGACGTCACACGAGGCAGATCGGTGATTTCGGGGGCCTTGCACGGTCGATCCCAGTCTTCAGCGGGGTGTTCCTGTTCGTGCTCCTGTCGTCAGTCGGGTTGCCGGGACTGAACGGTTTCGTTGGTGAGTTCCTCGTCCTCTTGGGAACTTTCTTCCGCTACCGGTGGTGGGCGATCCCGGCGACCTTCGGGATCGTCCTTGCCGCGGTCTACCTGTTCTGGGCCTACCAGCGTGTCTTCCACGGCCCCCTCGACCGTGACGAGAATCGTTCGCTCAAAGACTTGGTGCCGCGCGAGATAGCGATGCTTGCGCCCGCCCTCGCGTTGATCGCGTTCATAGGCATTTATCCCAAGCCGTTCCTCGACCGCATCGAGCCTTCCGCACAACTCGTCGTGAACGACCTTGCACACGGCACGGCCTTGCCGCGACCGGGCGGCGTTGCGGAGGCTCCCTGATGCCTTTGCATCTCCCGGAGATCCGCGTCGCGGGCATCGCCCCTGAGCTGGCGCTCTCGATCGCGGCCATCATCATCTTGCTCATAGCTGCCGTTGCAGGCAAACGGCTACCGACGTGGTCGTTGCCCGTGATGTCGTCGATCGGGATCGTCCTTTCCGGTGCGTTCGCGGTCGCGACGTGGCATACGAGCCAAGCGCACACCCAACTCCAACTGGGCAACATGGTGGCGGTCGACGGCTTTTCGATCTTCGTGAAGGTAGCGCTGTGCGCGTTTGGGCTACTCACAGTGTGGCTCGCACGGGACTACCTCTCTCACCAGGGACTCGAGGAGGCGGAGTTCTACGCCCTCGTGCTCTTCGCCGTCGCGGGGATGATGCTGATGGCATCGGCTGCCGATCTGATCCTGATATTCATCGCACTCGAAACCTTCTCGCTTGCCCTCTACGTCCTGGTCGGCTTCCGCAGGAGCTCGGTCCGAAGCCAAGAGGCGGCGATGAAGTACTTCTTGCTGGGATCGTTCTCATCGGCGTTCTTTCTGCTGGGCATCGCGCTGACGTTCGGGGCGGTCGGATCGACCAACCTTTACGGAGCCCCGTCCCACCCAGGGATCGTGACGTTCTTGCAGAGCGCGCCGGCATCGGGCCTTGGTCTGCTCGTGCTGGGGATGGGATTCCTCGTCATCGGTCTCGGTTTCAAGGTGGCCGCAGTGCCGTTCCACATGTGGACGCCGGACGCGTATCAGGGAGCTCCGTCGCCGGTAACGGGATTCATGGCGGCGGGTTCGAAAATCGCAGGATTCGCCGCGTTGTTAAGGCTTCTCGACGTCGTCCTGTTTCCCCTGCGATGGGACTGGCGGCCGTTAGTGATCGGCGTGGCGATCGTGACCATGGTCGTGGGGGCCGTGATCGCCGTCGTGCAAGAGGACGTGAAACGGATGCTTGCCTATTCGGCGATCGCGCACGCAGGGTTCGTGTTGACCGGCATCGTCGCAGCCAACGATCGGGGGATCTCGGGCGCGCTGTTCTACCTGGCCACGTACGGGATCACGGTTCTCGGAGCGTTCGCCGTCGTCTCGATCCTTGCCGGAAACGACGAACGCCGCGTGAGCCTCGTCGACTACAAGGGACTCTTCTACGAGCGCCCCGTCCTCGCGAGCGCGCTGATGCTCTTCCTGCTCTCGCTTGCGGGTGTGCCCCCGACCGTGGGGTTCGTCGGAAAGCTGGTCGTTTTCGGCGCCGCCGTCGAGGCGGGCTACTGGTGGCTGGCGATTGCCGGGGTCGTCAGCAGCATGATCGCCGCGTTCTTCTACTTACGAGTTCTGGTCGTCATGTACATGCAAGAGGCGGATGAGTCACAGATCTCGTGGGGCGGCGGGTCCCTGTCACACGCGGTGATAGGGCTTGCCGCGATCGCAACGGTCGGGCTTGGCCTTGCGTGGGGCCCTCTCATCCACGTGGCTGAGAAGGCCACGATGTTCTTCTCGGCCGGCTAACCGTTCAGCACCAGCGCTAGCATCCGAGTGTGACCGGTCTCCTGACGGCGATCGGCGCCGTCTTCCTCGCAGGTGGAGCGATCCTCGCGATCGCAACGACGACCTCGAATCGGCTCCGGTGGGCCGTAATTGCTCCGCTCGCGTTCGGGACGGGCACGCTCATTTTGGCGCTCGCCTATGGAGACTGGGGCCCGATTCCGGTCACGGTCGGGGCCTACTTCTATGCCGCGATCAACTACAGGAACATCAGAAGAGCGCGTCTCTAGGCGGCGGTTCCTAGAGTCTCGGCTGCGGTTCCGCGCACCGACACGAAGATACGGGTTACCGCGATCAACGCGGCGAGCTGAAAGATCGGCGGCGGGATACCTGCGAGCGTCAAGCCCCAACCGTGCAATGAGGTCAGCTGCGCCGCCAGCTGGAGCACCATCACCGGCAGGATGTAGAGAACGCCGAAGATCACGATCACCGGAAGTCGAATGGGCCTGGTTAGTGCTGCGCTCGTTTTCAGAGCTGCGATCGGCAACTGTCTGTCGATAGCCGCGGCGGGGAGGCTCAACGCGAAGATGCCCCCGACGATGAAGGCCCCGACGACTGCGGCAAAGATGCCGGCGACGATCATCACGAAGAACAGCAAGCTCGTCCCTATGAACCGCCAGAAGCAGCGGTTGCGAAACGCCGCAACCAACCATCTATCGGCGCTCTTTTCTGGTGAGGAGATGGCAGCGGCAAGGCACGTGGCGATCTGGATGAACGTCGAAACCAGAGCAAGGACGAGCAACGAGAACAGAGCGCCGTTGTCAGACGTCGACAGCCGAGACGAGACGACGGTCACGAGAACGCTCAGCGCGACCAGCGTGACGAACGGCGGGCGGACGAGCCTGCCGAGCGCATCGGCGATGGATCTTGCCGGCTTGATCGGCGCCGAAGGCTCATGCATGCCGGACATCTTCCTACGCTGGTCGCACTCGTTTTGGGAGCGTTCTTCACGAGCGCGCTAGCCCTGGGCCGCA
>JALZGD010000273.1:1322-3150 GCA_030861205.1 Actinomycetota bacterium | reverse complement strand
GCCACGGCGCGCGAGTTGTTGTCGCTACCTGCAAAGCCGGATCGTTCCGCCCTGGATTCGGAGCTCGCACAGTCGTGAGCGAAGAAGTCGTGGCAGAGATGGTGGCGAACGTGTGGAAGGTGCTCGTGTCGACAGGCGATCGGGTGTCTGCCGGCGACACGATCTGCATCCTGGAGTCGATGAAGATGGAGATCCCCGTCGATGCCACCGAGAGTGGGACTGTGGCAGAAGTGAACGTCGTCGAGGGTGGTGTCGTGCAAGAAGGCGACGTCATAGCGATCATCGAGTAGTCGCTTGCCGGTCCGTGTAGAAGGATCCGATCGCGTAGCCCATCTCGTCCTCGATCGACCGGAGGCGCGGAACGCGCTGTCGATCGAGATGTGCGAAGCGATAGTCGCTGCATTGACCGATGTCGAGGCCGGCGACTCGCGCGTCCTCGTCGTGAGAGGCGAGGGACGCGCCTTCTGTTCGGGCGCGGATCTGCAAGCCGTGTCGGGCCCCCACGCCGGGGACTTCCTCACCTCTTTCGAGCGGATGCTCGAGGCGCTGGGACGGCTTCGACTACCGACCATCGCCGCGATCCACGGCGCTGCATTGGGCGGTGGCTTCCAACTTGCGACCGTGTGCGACTTCCGGATCGCCGCCGACGACGCGGCGATCGGCATCCCATCGGCGATGCTGGGGATCGTCGTCAACCTCGAGAACGTCCAGCGGCTCGTTGCTCTGTGCGGCGCGCCAACTGCCAAAGAGATCCTGATGGGCGCGCGTCGGTTCTCGGGGGCCGAGGCGGCGACGCGCGGTTTGGTGACGAAGGCTGTTGCATTCGACGAGCTCGACACGGCCGTCCTCGAGATGGCCGAGTCGATCTCGCGCCTAGCCCCACTTGCGGTTCAAGGCTCCAAACGCGCGATCCAGACGATCGTCGACCACATGACCCACGTCCGCGCGTTGAGACCTGAGGATGCCGAAGCGATCCACCAATTGGTGATGGGCGCTTACGCGAGCGACGACCTCGTCGAGGGCATCCGCGCGACCGCAGAGAAGCGACCCCCGGACTTCAAAGGATCCTAGTCAGCACCTGGTCACAGCGGCCGGCGATTGGCGAAGCCTTCGTCGCGCCGGTGCCAGTACGACACGGACGGTTCGCCGAGGCGCCAGCACAGCCACACCTGCTCGTCCGCGATGCGGGACGGGAAGTCGATCAAACCGGTTTGCACATCGCGTAATTCGACCTCCCACTCGGCCAAACGGTCGAGCAGCTCGGCAACGCGCGCCATCGTGCGGCTCCACGAATCGCGATCGCGAGACCCCCCGTTCGTCACGGCTGCCTCGGCGACCGCGGCTCGGATCTTCGTGGCCTCCTCGAACTTCTCGCGAAGCTCCACCAGGGCCGGCGCGATGTACGGCAGCAGATCGTTCGCTTCTCGAACCGAATAGCTCTTCTCTTCGCTCATGGTTCTCCGAAATGCTGGAGGAAGCGATCCGCGAACGGATTGCCGCCGGACCGTACCGCGTCCGCAACCGTCTGACGGTCGAATGCCACGCGGCGGTGGACCAACGAGTAATCGGATCCGTTCTGGTCGACGATCAGGTACGACGCGCTGGGCGCATCGGCAGGTAGCCCCACCGACCCCGTGTTGCACACGATCGTGCCGTCCTGGAGCCGACGCGTGAACGCTAGGTGCACGTGCCCGAAGAAGACGACGGCGGCCTTGCTCTCGTAGGGCCGGAACTCCACTGCAGGTGCGTTCGGTAACGGCGCAACGAACGGCGACTCGGGCGTCCCGTGAACCAGAAGCATCGATCCCGGGCCGGTATGGCCCAGAGG
>JALZGD010000273.1:786-1312 GCA_030861205.1 Actinomycetota bacterium | reverse complement strand
TCTTCGGCCGAGATCGCATGAGCTTGTGCAGTTGCTCGAAGAAGTCGCCGGTCGTTCTCGTCCTCGACGGTTTGGGGATCCCCGGTGATCCATACGTCGGTGTTGCCGCGCACGGTCCTCCAGCCGGCGTCGCGAACGACCTGGATGCATTCCGACGCCCACGGCCCGCCCCACCCGATATCGCCGCCGCACCAGACGTCGTCCGCCCCCTGCCGCGAGATGTCATCGACGACGGCCTCCAACGCAGGGAGATTGCCGTGGATATCGGACACGATGGCAACGCGCATGGTGGGCTGTTTTACCCCAATTAGTCATGGGCGCCGTCTACTGCGAATCCCTACTTCCGCACTTGGCGGAGCCATGGCGCTAGGCACCGGAACGGCGCCGCGGCGAAGGCGGGATTGGGAATCCCGATTCGACGCCCGGCGGAGCCGTGCCGAAGGCAGAGAATGTCGGCAATGAGAAGACAGCCTCTGCCGAAGGCAGCATAGGAATCAAGCGTGGCTACGCTCGCCGACCGCATCCG
>JALZGD010000273.1:363-776 GCA_030861205.1 Actinomycetota bacterium | reverse complement strand
ATCTCGGATCTGACTGCCGAGGAAGCCGAGCACCTCCGCACGTTGTGCTCGTGCTGGCAGCTGCTCGCCGATCTGTCGTTCTCGGATTTGCTGCTCTACGTCCCCGTGACGAACGGGGCGGAGACCGACGAGCTATTCGCCATCGCGGCGCAACTCCGGCCGTTCACATCGCAAACGCTCTATCCGAGCGACATGGTCAACAAGCGGGTGACGCAGCCCGAGCAACCGATGGTCGAGCGCGCGTTCCGCGAGGGGCGCATCTGGTCACAGGAGGAGCCCGTCCTCGTCGATGGGATCCCCATCCGGATGGACGCCGTCCCCGTCCGCTACGGGGGCCGTGTCGTAGGTGTCGTCACCAAGGAGGGCAGCCCGGCGACGTCGCGCCGGCCGGGTCGCCTCGAGCAGGTGTATCT
>JALZGD010000273.1:0-353 GCA_030861205.1 Actinomycetota bacterium | reverse complement strand
CCACGTTTCTCAGATGATCGCTCGGGGTCGGTTCCCCGGCCCGGAGCGGCCGCCGGGCGACTGGCCGCGGGTGGGTGACGGCTTGATCGTGGTCGACGGGTCGGGCGAGATCTCGTGGTCGTCGCCGAACGCACTGTCCTCGCTCCGCAGCCTCGGCGTCGCGGAGAACGTCGTCGGGCGTCACCTCGACGCTCTCGGGTTGGGCCCCACGCCGATCGACGAAGCGTTCCGGACCGGCGCGATCTTGGACGGTGAGCTGGTGCGCGGCGACAGTCACGTCATGTTGTGCGTCGTTCCTTTGCTCGAAGACGACCGCGTGGCTGGGGGCCTGGTTCTCAGCCGCGACATCACCG
>JALZGD010000087.1 GCA_030861205.1 Actinomycetota bacterium | reverse complement strand
ACCCGCTCGACGACCTGAGGTGCGAGCCCCATCGACGGCTCGTCGAGCATCAGCAGCTTCGGCCGCGCCATCAGGGCGCGCCCGATCGCCAGCATCTGTTGCTCTCCACCCGAAAGGGTGCCGCCGGCTTGCTTACGCCGCTCTTTGAGTACGGGGAAGAGCTCAAAGACATGCTCGACGTCATCGGCGATCTCTTTACGAGCGTCCTTAGAACGCTGGAAGGCGCCCATCGACAGGTTCTCGGACACGCTCATGTTCGGGAAGATGTGGCGGCCCTCGGGGACCTGCACGATCCCGCGACTGACGACGTCGTGGCTGCGCAGGCCGTTGATCTTCTCGCCTTTGAAGATGACTTCGCCCTCCGACGGAGGGTGAACCATCGAGATCGCCCGAAGGGTCGTCGTCTTGCCCGCGCCGTTCCCACCGATCAGCGTGACTACTTCGCCTTCCTCGACGACGAGGTCGATCCCACGTACCGCTTCAATGACGCCGTAGCGGACGTGCATGTTCTTGAGCTCGAGGAGGGGTGTCGCCATCTAGCCTTCTCCCGTGCCGGTGTCGGGGGCGCTGGCGCCGCCCTCCTTCTTCTGGGCGGATCCCAGGTATGCCTCGATGACCCTCGGGTCGTTCTGGACGTCTTCGGGACGGCCGTCCGCGATCTTCTCGCCATGGTCGAGGACGGCGACGCGATCCGAAAGGCCCATCACGACCCGCATGTCGTGTTCGATGAGCAGGACCGTGGTCCCGCCGTCGCGGATCTTGCGCACCAGATCTCTTAGACCGTTCTTCTCTGCAGGGTTCATGCCCGCAGCGGGCTCGTCGAGTAGCAAGAGCTGCGGTTGGGTCCCGAGGGCCCGAGCGATCTCGAGCCGGCGCTGGTCTCCGTACGACAGGTTCTTGGCAAGCTCGTTCGCGAAACGGCTGATCCCGCAGTAATCGAGTAGCTCGACAGCCTTCTCTTCGCCGGACCTCTCCTCGCGGTGGTAGCGCGGAGTGTGGATGAGAGCGCCCGGAACGCTGGTCTTATGCCTGGCATCGACGCCGATCAACACGTTCTCGAGCGCCGTCATGTTTGCGAACAGACGGATCTGCTGGAACGTCCGGCATATACCGATGTCGACGATCTGGTCGGGGCGTTTCCCCGTGATCGACTGCCCGGCGAACATGACGGCTCCCTCGGTCGGCTCGTAAACACCCGTCACGCAGTTGAACAACGTCGTCTTTCCTGCGCCGTTCGGGCCGATAAGGCCGAAGATCTCGCCCTGCTCGATCGTTATGTCGATGTCGTTCAGAGCGCGCAAACCGCCGAACTGCATAGCTACGTTGTCGATCCTCAAGAGGTCTGTCATTCGTCCGTTGCTCCCGGAGGCTGGGTCTTCTGAACATCGCGGAGGTCTTCTTCTGCCGCAGTCGTCGAAAGCATCACTTCATCGTGAACGCCGATGGACTTGTCGGCCCCCGGCTCGGTCAGCTCCGTGCGGCGACGGCGAGCTGCCAGCAAACCTCCCGGTCGGAAGATCATGATGACGATCAAGAGAGCGCCGAAGATGGCGACACGGCCCGTCACCGGGTCGAAGCCGAACACGGTGTGTCCGCCCGCGGCAGTTCGGATCATCTCCGGGACCGCCACGATCAAGATGCCACCGAGAACCGCGCCTGCGATGCTGCCCAAACCGCCGATCGTGATCGCAGCCAGGACGAGGATCGACTGCAGCAGCGGGAAACTGTTGGGTGCGACGTATCCGATGAACCCTGCGTAGATCCACCCCGCGACGCCCGAGGTCGACGCGCCGATGACGAAAGCCAGCACCTTCATCTTCGTTACTGGGACGCCCATCGCTGCGGCCGCGACCTCGTCTTCACGGATCGCGGTCCAGTAGCGACCGACACGCGAGTTCTCGAGGTGCCGCACCATCAGGACGGCAAGCAGGATCGCCGGGATCAACAACCACCACCAGTAGTACTCCGGCGAAAGGATCGCCTTCACCCCGAAGTCGAAGTCTTTGATCCCAAAGAAGTTGTGGATCGCGGGTCCCGGGATAGATGCGATCCCTCGCGGGCCGTTGGTCTGCTTCAGGTTGGTCATCACGAGGATGACCATCTCGTGGAACCCCAAGGTGACGATCGCGAGATAGTCCCCTCGCAGACGCAACGTCGGGAGACCGATGGCCACGCCTGCGGCCATCGCGACGAGCAACGCGAACGGCAGAGCCGCCCACACGGGCCACTCCACGAAGTGGAACTGCGTCGGCCCACCCGACGCGGTCATCATCGCGGTCGTGTAAGCGCCGAGCATGAAGAACGCGACGTATCCGAGGTCCAACAGACCGGCGAGGCCAACGACCACGTTGAGGCCGATGGCGAGAAGGATCGTGTAGCCAGTCTGGACGAGGATCGTGTTCCCGTAGGAACCGTGCAGATACGGAATGATGCCGTGATTCACGAGGTACGGCAGCGACGCCATGATCAGGCCGATCAGCGCGTAGCGGAAGTAGCCGAGTCGCTGATATCCGCGCCATACGACGTTTAAGGGCGTGACGACGGAATTGGGCACGCGTGTCGCGATGCCCGGGTAGTTCCTATCTAGATACGTGCGAAGGTCGACCGCTGACTTCACCATCAGTGACCGCCCACCCCTTCACCGAGGATGCCCGTCGGGCGCACGATGAGCACCGCAACCAGCACGCCGAATGCGATCACGTTCTTCCACTGCGATCCGATGCAAACAACGCTCATGTTCTCGATCAGACCCAGCGCGATACCGCCGAGCATCGCTCCCCTGATGTTTCCGATGCCTCCCAGCACCGCCGCGGTGAAAGCTTTGATGCCGTAGATGAATCCCATGTTCCATACGACGTATCCGAAGAACATCCCGTAGAGCGCTCCGGCTACACCGCCGAAGAACCCGCCGATGATGAACGTCGTGACGATCACCCGGTCGATGTTTACGCCCATCAGCTGCGCTGCCACGACGTCCTCGGACAACGCGCGGATGCTGCGACCGGTGTTCGTTTGATTGATGATCCGGTCGAGGACGAAGAGACAGATGACAGCAGTCACGACCAACAGCACACCGACGTTCGAAACGTTCGCGCCGAAGACGCTTAGGGCCTTCGTCGTGCTGATGAAGTTCGGATTGCTCTGCTTCGCCGGGCCCAGCAGGAAACGCTGCTGTGCCATGTAGGTGAGGAAGAAGGAAGCGCCGATCGCGCTGATCAAAAAGGACAAGCGCGCGGCATTACGGCGGCGCAGCGGGCGGTAAGCGAACCTCTCCAGAAGCGTCGCGCCGCCGGCCGAAGCGATGCCTCCGACGGCCAGGACACCGATCAGAACGAAGATCAGCGTTATCCCGGCAAAAGGATGAGAGATCGACAGGTAAGTGCCGATGACGTAGAAGACCGCGACCCCGCCCAACATGAAGATCGAGTCGTGGGCGAAGTTGATCAGCTTCAGCACGCCGTAAACCATGGTGTAGCCCAGGGCTATTAGGGCGTAGAGGAAACCGAGGATCAATCCAGTAACGAACGTCGGGCCGATCAGTCCGGCGTTGCAGTGCAAGTGTCCCCCCGAGTGGTTGAGCTAGGTGAGCCCTTCCCGTCCAACACTAAAGAGGGAGGGGGCTTTCGCCCCCTCCCTCGTTAAACGCTTGTCAGCCTCCGATGACCTGCGAAGCCGGGCCGAGGGACACGAAGTCCTTGGCCGCATCGCTCCACTTGTAGATCCAGATGTCCTTCAACGGGTCGATCTGCGCTTCACCGTTGTCGTCGAAGGTGTAGGTCTTCGTGATCCCTTGAGCCGCGTTCAGGCTCTGCAGGTTCGACACGATGTCCGACCGGATGGCCGTGACGTCATCGTCTGCACTCTCGTTCTTTAGGGCATTGATGATCAGGTTCGTCGCGTCGAAAGCGTCCGCAGCGAACGTCCCCGGGTTGCGGTTGAACTTCGCCTTCACAGCATCGACGAAGTCGCTTGCGGCCGGCAGCTTCGTTGGGTCTGCACACGGGCAGGTAACGAGCGCACCTTCCGCGGCACCCTTGGCGAGGTCGCCGAACGAGGAGTCCTTCGTGCCGTCGTCGGAGAAGAACTGACCCTTCACCCCAGCCTGGTTGAGCTGCAGGTCGAGCGGACCGGCCTGAGCCGAGTAACCACCGAAGTACACGACATCGGGGTTCGTGTTCTTGACCTGCGAAACGACGGCCGAGTAGTCGGTCTCGCTCGGGTCGATGACGAGCGGGCCCTGGATGGTGATGCCCGCTGACTTCAGCTTGCTGGCGACCGTCTCCGCAAGGCTCTTGCCGTAGTCGGACTGGTCGTCGATGACCGTGACGGTCTGCGGCTTCAGAACCTTCTCGATGTAGGCGGCCGCGGTCGGTCCCTGAACGTTGTCGTTTGCGACCGCGCGGAAGAACGTCGAGAAGCCCTGGTCTTGGATCGTCGCGTTCGTGGCAGACGGCGTGATGAACGGGACGCCCGCCGAGCTGAAGATCTTTCCGGTGGCAAGTGTCTCGCCCGAGAAGTACGGCCCGACGATACCGACGAGGTTCTCGTCCTGGACGAGCTGTCGTGCCAGCGGAGCAGCCTGGTTCGGGTCACCCTGGCTGTCCTGCTTGTCGATCGTCAGCTTGCACGGCACGTCGCCGGCCTCGTTCGCCTGGTCGACGGCGATCTCTACGCCTTGCTCGATCGGTACACCGATCGTCGCGTAGTCACCCGACAGAGCACCCATCGTTCCGATGGTCCAGGTGCAGTTCGAGTTGCTGCCGCCGCCCGCGCTATTGCCGCCGTTGTCGTTGTCGTTGCCACACGCAGCCGCGACAAGAGCAAACGCCAGAAGCGCGGAGCCCAGGACTAACCACTTGCTTCGACTCATACTCCCCCCTTGTTCCAGATCTAGGGCCTTCGTCCATCGAAGACATGTCTACCCGCGCGCTTCCCGGGCGGGAAGCGAGGCGACAGTCTAACGAGCAGCTTCGAAGCTCGCACGGCTTGACGAAATCCCTGCTACTACGCGTGTAGCAGGACCTCGGCTCGCCGACAGGGTTCCGAAAATCAGTGGTCGGTGGGGGCCGAAGCGGATGGCAGCGCCCCCTCCGAATCCAGCACCTCCTGGGCGACCGCGCGCATCGAGCGCCGCTCGTCCATCGCTCCTTTCTGGATGTGCCGGAAGGCCTCGGCCTCGGTCATCGAGTGCTTGTCGATCAGCTTGCCTTTCGCCCGGTCGATGACCTTTCGGGACTCGAGCTGCTCGGTCAGGTCCTTGGACTCACGTTTCACTTGAGAGAGCTCGGCGTAACGAGAGAGCGCGATCTCGATGGCCGGCAGGAGATCGGCCTTCTGGAAGGGCTTGACGAGGTACCCCATCGCCCCGGCCTCCGCCGCGCGCTGGATCAGGTCGCGCTGCGAGAACGCCGTAAGGATGAGAACGGCTCCGAGACCCTCGGACGAGATGCGCTCTGCGGCCGTAAGACCGTCCGTGCCGGGCATCTTGATGTCCATGATGACGAGATCGGGCTTGCGCTCGCGCGCAAGGCGTATCGCGGCATCGCCGTCGGCCGCTTCGGCAACGACAACCATTCCTTCTTCTTCGAGCATCTCTTTCAGATCGAGGCGGATGATCGCCTCGTCTTCGGCCACGAGGACGGTTGTCTTCTGCTCTGCTTCGCTCACGACGTCAGCATCCGATCGAGTAGGCGGTCTTGTTCGCTCTTGAGGTCGGCGATCGTCTTCAAGCCCTCTTCGCGTTGTTGCTGGAGTCGCGCACAGTCGTCGCGTGCGATCCGGTACTCACGCTCCGCGAGCGGAGTCTCCGCGACAAGGGCCCTGGTCTTCGTCTCCTCGACGACGTCCATCTGGTAGAGGAGTTGCTCTTCGACGATCTTCAGGTCGGCCTGGGCTTGGACGAGCTTCTGGTTGAGGTCGGCGAGGGTCTTCTCGATGCTCACGCGAGCAATCTATAAGAGGGCAGCTGAGGCTTATCTCCGTGCCGGGAGCGGGACTCGAACCCGCACGCCCTTTCGGACAATGGATTTTGAATCCATCGCGTCTCCCATTCCGCCACCCCGGCAGGGCCGCACATTCTAAAGAACCAGGCGGACGGTCTAAGGGATCAGGCGCGACGACGAGCGCAGCGCCACGCGGAAGAAGAGCGACAGAATTGCCCGGCTTAATGCGCAAAAGCCGCCTTCGACCTACGAACCTGCGTTCGTTTTCGAGACGGCTTTTGCTTGTTTTAGCGGCTTTGGACCTCGAGGGGAACATGCGTTCTCGTCGCGGTCATCGCGATCGTCACAACCATTAAGGCCGTGGCCGACGCCTGATCTGCACACGAACTTGTCGCATCGTTTCCCTCCCTCCCGTGAGGCAAAGCAGCTTGGACAGCTACTTCCTCATCGGGAGCGAGAGCGCGCCGGACGATACGCACTTGTACGTAACTGCTAGCGATCGAGCGCCGACCTGACCTCGGCAAGAAACGACGCAGCGGATGCCGGCCCCTCGTCCACGGCCCGACGTACGACGGCGGTTCCGATGACGACACCATCTGCGTCAGCGGCCGCGTCGCGCGCTTGATGAGGTGTAGACACGCCGATGCCGACCAGCACGACCGCGTCGGTCGCGGCCCGCACCTTCTCGACGACCGACGCCGCCCGCTCGGACAAACTCTCCCGCGCCCCGGTCACGCCGAGGGTCGACACCGCGTAGACGAATCCGGTTGCGGTCTCGGCGATCCGCGCGACGCGCTCGGGCGGGGATGTCGGTGCGACGAGCGGGATCCACGCAAGCCTCTCGTCTGCACACGCGGCCCTCAACGATTCGGACTCCTCCAGCGGGAGATCTGGAACGATCAGACCGGCGAAGCCGCACGACGCGGCACGAGAACAGAAGTCGCGCTCCCCCGTTCGATGGATCGGGTTGTAATACGTCATGGCGACCCGAGTCGTGGTCGCGCCGCTCGCCAGGTCGAGTGCGTCGAGCGGTCCGGTTCCTTCTTCTATGGCGCGCTCCCCAGCCGCCGCGATAACCGGGCCGTCCATCAATGGATCGGAGAAGGGAAGGCCGACCTCGATCGCGTCCGCGTGCTCGCCAACCGCGGCCAGCACGTCGGTGAAGGAATCGCGGTCGGGAATCCCACCCATCACGTACGGAACCAGGAGCTTGTGCGTTTCGCGAGCCGACTCGAGCGTCCGTGCCAGATCGGTCACGAGAGTCTTTCGGCGACGGTCCCCACATCCTTGTCGCCCCGACCGGACAGCCCCACGAGGACGAGCTCGAACTCGGCAGCATGCTCGAGTACCCAAGCGAGCGCGTGGGACGGCTCGAGGGCCGGAACGATGCCCTCCGTTCGAGCTAGGACCCCGAACGCATCCAGCGCTTGGGCATCGGTGATCGATTCGTAGCGCGCCCGGCCGGTCGAGGCAAGCCAAGCGTGCTCGGGCCCCACGCCCGGATAGTCGAGCCCCGCGGAGATCGAATGGGCCTCGGTAACCAAGCCTTGGTCGTCCTGCAACAGCAAGCTCCGAGCGCCGTGGAGAACCCCCGGCTCGCCCGCGGTTATCGAGGCACCGTGCCTTCCATCGAGTCCCTCACCGGCCGGCTCGACACCTACGAGGGCGACGTCGTCATCACGAACGAATCCACGAAACAGACCGATCGCATTCGAGCCACCGCCTACGCACGCCACTGCCACGTCGGGAAGGCGCCCCGCCACGTCCAACACCTGAGAGCGCGCCTCGCGACCGATCACCGATTGGAGACTCGCCACTAGCTCGGGGTACGGGTGTGGTCCCACCACGGAGCCGATCACGTAGTGCGTGTCCTCGACGTTCGTCACCCAATCGCGCAGCGCTTCGTTGATCGCATCCTTGAGCGTCGCCGACCCTGCTTCGACAGGGACCACCGTTGCGCCGAGCATCTCCATTCGCACGACGTTGAGGTTCTGCCTCTTGACGTCAACGGCCCCCATATAAACGGTGCACGGCAAACCGAAGTACGCCGCCGCCGTTGCGGTCGCGACGCCGTGTTGTCCCGCACCGGTCTCGGCGATGACGCGTCGCTTCCCCATCCGCTGCGCGAGGAGCACCTGCCCCATCGTGTTGTTGATCTTGTGGGCGCCGGTGTGCGCAAGATCCTCACGCTTCAGCAGGACGCGAGCTCCAGCGCGCTCCGAGAACCGTTCCGCCTCGTACAACGGCGTAGGTCGCCCGATGACGGTTGTGAAGAGACGCTCGAGCTCGTCGGCGAAAGAGACGTCGTCACGAGCTTCCTCCCACGCCCGCTCGAGCTCGTCGAGTGCAGGCATCAGAGCCTCGGGGACATACCGCCCTCCGAACTCACCGAACCGCCCGTCCGTTGCGACACTCCCGGAGCTCACGCGGCCCCCAATAGAGCGCGCACACTCGACCCGGGGTCGGTCGAACGAGCGAGAGCTTCCCCAACGAGCACCGCTCGCGCCCCCGCGGCTGCGAGCTCGTCGACATCGGCGCGCGTTTTCACTCCAGACAGGCCGACCAGCACGACGTTCGATGGGATCATCGGTGCGAGCTTCCGCATCCGCCCCGGATCGACGGTGAACGTCTCGAGATCGCGCCGGTTGACTCCGATGAGGGTCGCGCCGATCGACACGGCGCGCTCTACGTCGTGCTCGTCGTAGACCTCAACCAAGCAGTCCATCCCCAATTCGGTTGCCGAGTCATAGAGGCGCTGCAATTCGTCACCGACGATCCGCACGATGAGGAGCAGCGCATCCGCTCCCGCCGCTCGCGACTCATGCACCTGGAGCTCATCGACGATGAAGTCCTTTCGCAGGACGGGGACGCCGGCGTCACGAGCAGAATGGAGATCGTCCAGCGACCCTTTGAAACGCTCGGGCTCGGTGAGGACGGAGATCGCCGCTGCGCCTCCCCGCGCGTAGGCCTCTGCTGCCTTCCGCGCATCCAGATCGGGTGCGATGTCCCCGGCACTCGGTGATGCGCGCTTTATCTCTGCGATGACGGACATCTGAGGTCCCTCGAGAGCGAGGCGTAGCGACCGTGGAGGGGGGGCCGAGGCGACGCGAACGGCGATCTCATCGCGAGCCTCGCTCTCGTGC
>JALZGD010000272.1 GCA_030861205.1 Actinomycetota bacterium | reverse complement strand
GTTCTCGCGACCCGAGGTCGCGCGCATCCTCATCGAGGACGCGCGCGCGAACGCCTGAGGAAGGAGCGTGCCATGGGTCTTCTCGACAAGCTGAAGAGGAACGAGGAGCAGGCGGCGCCGTCGCGCAAGCCCGGCCGCAAGGTCATGGTGATCGGGCTCGACTGCGCGCCGCCGCAGCACGTCTTCGACGAGTACGCGGGCGATATCCCCAACCTCACGAAGCTGCGCGACAACGGCGTGTGGGGGCCCCTCGAGTCGATCGTGCCGCCGATCACGGTCCCCGCGTGGATGTGCATGATGACCTCGAAGGACCCGGGACAGCTCGGCATCTACGGCTTCCGCAACCGCAAGGACCACACCTACGACGGCCTCGCGTTCGCGACGTCGTGGGCCATCAAGGAGCCTACCGTCTGGGACATCCTGTCCGAGGCCGGCAAGGACTGCATCGTGATGTCGGTGCCGCCGTCGTACCCGCCCAAGGCGTTGAACGGCGTCCAGATCGGCTGTTTCCTGACGCCGAACAACGACTCCGACTACACCTATCCCAAGGAGCTGAAGGCCGAGCTCGAGGAGAAGGTCGGGGATTACGTCTTCGACATCCGCAACTTCCGCACGGACAACACGCAGTACATCCTCGACGAGGCTTACAAGATGACCGAGCAACGCTTCAAGACTGCCGACTACCTCTTGTCGAGCAAGCCGTGGGACTTCTTCGCAATGGTCGAGATGGGGCCGGACAGGCTCAACCATGGGATCTGGTCTTTCATCGACCCGGACCATCCGCGCTTCGAGCCCGGTAACCCGTATCAAGAGTCGTTGCGCGAGTACTACCGCTATCTCGATGGAAAGATCGGCGACCTGTTGTCGAAGTACGCGGACAATGACACGACGGTGCTCGTCGTATCCGACCACGGCGCGAAAGCGATGGTCGGCGGCGTGTGCTTCAACGAGTGGCTCGTCAACGAGGGCTATCTCGCCTTCGAAGGCGGGATGCCGTCTGAGATGACACCCATCGGCAAGATGAACATCGATTGGTCGAAGACGGTCGCGTGGGGTGACGGCGGTTACTACGGTCGACTGTTCCTGAACGTCGAGGGCCGCGAACCAAACGGCATCATCCCGGCCGCCGATTACGACAAAGTCCGAGACGAGCTCGTCGCAAAGATCGAGGCGATGGTCGACCACGAGGGCAACCCGATGGGGAACAAGGCCCTCAAGCCCGAGCAGATCTACAAAGCTCAGAAAGGCGTTGCCCCGGACCTCATCGTCATCTTCGGCGGTTTGCGGTGGCGCTCGGTGGGATCCCTCGGCCACGGCTCGATCTACACGTTCGAGAACGACACGGGCCCGGACGAGGCGAATCACGCGGAGTACGGGATCTTCATCATGAACAACGCACCGGGCCAACAGAACGGCCGCAAAGAAGGACTGCACCTGTGGGACGTCCACTCGACGATCCTGGACCTGTTCGATCTCCCCCCGGCTCAAGGCGCGCTGGGGACTTCGGCACTCAAGAAATAGGAGGCTTTTGATGAAGCAGGCGAACCGTGAAAGAGGCTGTGTCATCTGGTTCACCGGATTGTCGGGCTCGGGCAAGACGACGATCGCACACCTTGTCGAAGACAAGCTTCTCGAGGCGGGTGTACCGATCGAGATCCTCGACGGTGACGTAGTGCGTGAGAACCTGTCGAAGGGACTGGGGTTCTCCAAAGAGGATCGCGACACCAACATCCGCAGGATCGCTTTCGTAGCGCACCTCCTGCAACGCAACGGCGTCTTCGTGATCACGGCGGCGATCTCGCCGTACCGTTCGATACGCGAAGAAGCGCGAGCGATGATCAAAGACTTCGTCGAGGTGTACGCCGACGCGCCGCTCGAGGTGTGCGAACAACGAGATGTCAAGGGTCTTTACGCGAAAGCTCGCGCGGGCGAGATCAAAGGCTTTACGGGGATCGACGATCCGTACGAGGCGCCTGCGGGGGCCGAGGTCGTCTGCAAGACCGATGAAGAAACCGTCGAAGAGTCCGCGCAGAAAGTGATCGACAAGCTCGTCGAGCTCAAGTTCCTCGAGGCGTGATCGATCTTCACTGCCATACAACCGTGTCCGATGGTGGTGACTCACCTACCGAGCTAGTCGAGAAAGCAGCTGCCGTAGGGATCGACGCAATCGCAGTCACTGATCACGACAACGATTCGGGCTGCGACGAGGCGGTCGCCGCAGGTGAGCGGCTGTCGGTCGAGGTCGTCCGCGGTGTCGAGATCTCGTGCGACGTCTCGGACTTCGCCGACCGGGGGTGGCAGCCGACAGCGCGCCCGACGATGCACTTGCTCGGCTACTTCATCCCGGCGGCGGAGAACCCCCTTTCGCATGCTCTCGCGGAATTGCAGGAAGCTCGAGCGAACAGAAACGTGCGGATCGTCGAGAGATTGAACGAGCTCGGCGTCGACATCACGTTCGAAGAGGTCGAGCAGGAGGCCGGGGGCCCCGGTGCCCAGATCGGGCGCCCGCACTTCGCCGCCGTCATGGTTCGTCACGGTGTCGTTCCGGATTACCAGACCGCGTTCGACGAATACCTTGCGAAGGGGAAGAAGGCCTATCTCGATCGCAGGTTGTTCACACCCACCGAAGCGGTCGGACTGATGCGGTCCGCAGGCGCAGCGCCGGTGCTAGCCCATCCCTTCACGCTGAACCTCCCCGAGGATCACCTCGAAGCTTTCGTAGACGACCTCGTGGATGCGGGCCTCGAAGGGATCGAGGGGTACCACGGCGATCTTCCGGACGTAGAGCAAGAACCGTTCCGCGCTCTCGGTCGCTCGAAGGGGCTCGTCGTTTCGGGCGGCAGTGACTATCACGGGGACAAGCGGCCCGACCGCGGGTTTCCGGGCGGCAAGCATGGTGTGGTGGTCCCCGACGAGGTGTTAGATGAGCTCCGGAGCCGTGCTACCAAGTAAGGGACGATGATCCAAGGACGAGCCGAGCATCCCGCGCGCAGGGACCGACGCGACGTCATCCTGACCGCCAGCCTTCACCTGTTCGCTCACAAGGGGTTCCACGGGACCTCTATGCGCGATATCGCACGCTCCGCCGGCATTACCGAGGGCCTCATCTATCACTACTTTGCTTCTAAGCGCGATCTCTTCCGAGCGATCATCCA
>JALZGD010000008.1:3447-21432 GCA_030861205.1 Actinomycetota bacterium | reverse complement strand
AAGACACCGAGCACCTGCGCGCGGCACTTGCCGAGCTGCCGGAAGATCAGAAAAGGGCAGTCGTGCTGGCGGGCTTCTACGGCCGCACAGCGCGCGAGATCAGCGAGATCGAAGGAGCGCCGCTTGGAACGATCAAGACACGCATACGCACCGCGATGATCAAGTTGCGGTCTGCCCTCGAGGTAAGCGATGAGCGATAAGTACTCTTGCGAGCAGGTACGCGAGATAGCAGCTGAAGTCGCGCTCGGCATCGCACCGGCGAGAGAGCGGGCACGAGCTCTGGATCATCTCGTTTCGTGCAGCGACTGCCGCTCCTACGTCCAAGAACTCTCCTCGGTCGCCGACGAGGTGCTGCTCCTTGCTCCGGAGAGTGAGCCACCGATCGGGTTCGAGTCACGTGTCATCGATTCGTTCGAAGCGACCGCTTCCAAGAAGGGCATGTCGCGCATACTGCTTGCCGCTGCGGCACTGATCGTCGCTGCGGCGATCGCAGCCGGTGGCACTTATCTAGCGGGAGGACACTCTCGGGCTCTTGCCTCGCGGTGGGCGAGCGCCGTGGACGGCGACAACGATTCTTCGTTCGCGACGTCGGCTTTGACCAACCCGTCGTCGAGATTCAAGGCCGGCCACGCGTTCCTGCTACGCGGCTCTCCGTCGTGGGTCTACGTGGAAGTCGAGGCCCCAAGCTCTTTCTCAGGTACATACGGCGTGCAACTCGTCACCACCTCCGGAAAAGTCGTGCCGGTGGGCTCCGTGACTTACAAGGAGGGCCGTGGCAGTTGGGGCCGCGCCGTCGACGAACCGGGCTCGGCGATCACCGGCCTTCAGTGCACAGACGAGAACGGAAAAGTCGTCCTTACCGCGGACTTTCCTGTAACGAACGAATAGCCGAACCCACCGCTACTGGGCGAGTGGTGGCACGAAGTCGGGGTGGACCTTCTTCAGCCACGCCTCTTCCTTCTTTCCGAGCTTCGTCTGCGAAGGAATGCCTTCCCATAGCTCGCGGGCGATGCGGTGCCAGTTCGCCGTCGCGTTGAGGCGCCCTAGCAACGAGGCGACGCCGAAGCTCATGCGATTAAACGTGACCATGACGCCCGGGACGCCTACCTTGCGAAGCGTCTGGAACGCCCGTGACCGGGGATCGATCCCAGCGGCCGCGATCCCTTGCACGAGCTCCGCGGAGATTGTGAAGTCCTCGTCGCGCAACACGGGCCTGTTCAGCATCTGTAAGTGCTCCCATACGGCGTCTATCTCGGGCGTCTTCCGGTTAAGGATCCCGAGGCCCTCGAGAGCGACTCGACCACGCTCGCGGTCCTCGTCGATGAGAGCTTGGATGATCTCCAACAGGAGCGCCAGCGTCCCTGGGTCGACCGCGCGGACCAACCCGAAGTCCAAGAACGCCACCTTCCCTCGCGGGAGGAGCAAGTAGTTGCCCGGGTGGGGGTCGGCCGAGAACAGAAGGAACCGATTCAAGCTGCCGTAGAAGAAACGAAACAGGATCTCGGCCAGCTCGTCTTTCTTTTCCTGCTCCCAATCGAATGCAGTCATGAACGGCTTCCCGCGGATGAACTCCTGCGTGATGACCCGCGTCGCGCAGTACTCGGGATATACGTCCGGCACGACGATGAACGGGTGATCCCTGAACAGCTCTGCGAATTTCTGCTGGTTCGTTGCTTCTCGCCTGTAGTCGAGTTCCTCGAATACGCGGTCGCGCACCTCGTTCGCGACTTCCTTCGGATCCAGGTTTGGCGCGATGGCTACTGAGAGCTTGGTCATCGCATTGAGGTTCTTGACGTCGGACCGGACCGCCTCGTCGACGCCCGGATACTGGACCTTGACGGCAACCTCTTCGCCAGAATGCAGCGTTGCTTTGTGCACCTGGCCGATCGACGCAGCTGCGATCGGCTCGTCCTGGAACGTCGCGAACAGCTCTTCGACGCCCCTGCCGAACTCTTCTTTGATGACGGTCTTCGACGCCTCCGGGTCCATGGGTGGCGCCGAGTTCTGCAGCATCGTCAGCGCGTCGCGATAGGTCTCGAGGTATTCGTTGTCGCCGGCGAACTCGTAGAACGACGCGAGCTGGCCGACTTTCATCGCGGCCCCCTTCATCTCGCCGAGCATCTCGACGAGCTGTTGGGCGGTCTGTTGGTGGAACCCTTCAAGGAACTCATTTGCTCGATCGGGCGAAGCGAAGGACTTGATCCTCGTCCCGAGAAATCGAGCGGCCGACTTGCCGGTCTGACCCGCCAGACGAGCGCCGCGCTGAGCCCATCCTGTAGGGATGGGATTGCCGCTACCGCTCTTCGGTTTGTCCACGGCTGCCTACTCTAAGTTGGCAAGCTGAGCCCGCGGCAAGACAGATTCCCGGCTACGCTCTCACGTGTGGCGTCCCGGGCTGGAGCGGCCGTGGGAAAGGGGATTTGGTGAACGACGGAGTCACGGAACCCTTCGAGCCGTATCAGCCCGACGGGTCCGGCTACGACTGGGACTACGAACCAGAACCGCAACACTCCGGCCCCAAGGTGCTCTGGGGCCGCGTCCTGCTGCTCGGAATCTTCTTGTTGCTCGCGTTCATCCTCGGCCGGATGACCGCCGGAGGGGGAGGCGGCGTCTCCCAAAGCGCCTACGACAAACTGAAGCGAGACAACGCGGCGCTGAATCAACAGGTCACCACGCTTCAAAATCAGGCCGACACCGTGGCGCAGCCGTCGGCACAGGCGAGTCCAAGTGCTCAAGCATCGGCCCCTGCCTCGTCGGCGCCGCCGGCGGGCTCGAGGTACTACACGGTCAAGTCGGGCGACACGCTTCGCGGGATAGCACAGAAGTTCTACGGTGACTCATCTCTCGACGATGTCATCGCGGCCGCCAACCACATCACCGACCCGTCTTCCCTTCGGACCGGCCAGAAGCTGCTGATTCCCCCTAAGCCATAGCTGCCCATCCAGCGAATCGAGCGCAATGGAGCTCGAGGCAGCTCGCACCGGGTTGCTCCAGCACGGCCCGTCTCTTGCCGACATTCCCTAAGAGCCGACGCGTGGTTCGTGCTCGATGGTGAGGGCTGATGAGGGTAAACGGCAGGCTCGGAAAACCGATCGCGGCACTCGTCGCGGCGGCCGTGGTTCCCACGGTGTGTTCGATCGCGACCGTAAGCGCGTCGGCGTCACAGCGCGGCACGCACATGACCGTGGTCCCGCTGAACGCATCGCGATCCGTCGCTCGAGCATTCTGGACCGCTTCGAAGATGCGCACCGCCCCGTCGCGATCGCTGATCGCCATCGACGGCCGCCCCGCGCAGACGAGCCCGACGGACGAGTCGCGACAGATCCTGCTATCGGCTCGGACGAGCACCGAAGTCTCGGCAACGTCGACCGCAACGCCGCTCGACACGAGTCTCTACACGGCAGCGCCGTATACGACCGAAGGCCGGATATTCGGAACGGACGCAGCGGGGTCGTACTCGTGCTCGGGAACCGCCGTCACCAGCGCGAACCGCAGCGTTGTATGGACGGCGGGGCACTGCGTGATCGATCCCGAGACCGGTAATCGCGCTACGTCGATCGTCTTCATCCCGGGCTACCACAACGGAAATCAACCATTCGGAATGTGGACCGCTGCCGAAGCGGACGTTCCTCCGCAATGGTCACAAGCGAACGGCTTCCCAGAGGGACACGACATTGCGGCCCTCGTGATGAGCCCGAATGCAGCAGATCAGCGGTTGACCGACGTCGTCGGGGGCCGCGACATCGCGTTCGATCTCGCCCAGCAGCAGGATTTCGATGCATTCGGTTATCCGGCGGCGACACCGTTCAACGGGAGCGCGATGTATCACTGCCAATCCGGAGTCGTCGCTATCGACACCAACACGTCGCCTGCGTCTCTCGGTATCTCGTGCGACATGAACAACGGATCGAGCGGTGGGGGCTGGATAGTCAACGGCGACGCACTCAACTCGAATGTGACCTACTACTACAAGAACTATCCCGGGACTTTGTACGGGCCTTACTTCGGCTCGGGCGCGGCGAATCTGTTCGAGACGGCATCGTCGTCGACCGCTGCCGGATCGATCCCAACGGGAGCGCCGTCGAGCCCCCCCGTGCCGACGCCGCAGCCGTCGCCTTCCGCCGACACGACGAAGCCGCTGGTTACGAGCGTCTTCGCGAACCCGGCGAGGTTCAGCCCGAACGGCGACGGTCATGCCGATCGGACGAAGCTCAACTGGACTCAGTCCGAGACGGCCAACGTGATCTTGACGATCAAGGACTCTTCGGGACGGCTGGTTGTGAAGATGACAAGCCGCAGCCCGTTGTTACCCGGGGGCTGGTACGCGAAATGGGATGGCCGCAATGCGTACGGAAACCGGCTGCGAGCGGGCCTTTATACGTTCAAAGTCGCCGCCGAAGACGTCGCCGGGAACAGATCGCGACCGGTCGGCGGAGCGGTCCGCATCGAGCGCTGAAAGTTCGCTTAAGTCCGATCTTTCAGAAGGATGTCTCGAGTGATCTCGAGGTGACCGAGGTGCCACGCAAGCTCTTCGTAGATGTGCATGAGTACGCCCATCTGAGTGCGGCCGAGTGGCCGGTCTCGGTCATCGTCTTCCGGCAGCGTCGACGGCGGCGCTAGCCCGTCCGCTTTCAAGACGTCTTGACGCAATTGTCGGCGCGCCGTCTCGACGCGCTCCACTAGCTCGGGGACGCTACCGCTCGCGCGGAATTCGGCGTCACGATCCCGCTCGCTCTTTCGACCACGCACGATGTGCCCGCCCCAGTACTCCATGACGCCGAGACAATGGGTGACGATGGCAAAGGGTGAATTGGCTCCCGCCAGGTTCGGTTTCCGATTGACGTCGTCATCGCCCAAGCGAAACAGAATGGCGATCATCTCGTCGAGGGCCCGGTTCAGATACCACAGGAAATCTTCTTCGGAGATCGTCAGCACGATCCCTTAGTCCCCCAGCGCCTGGAACGCGTGCTCGCCGTGGTTCGAATACGCCTGGCTCGTTATCTGCGGAAGCCCGGAGCAGTCGTGCTCCTGAAGGATCAGCTTGCGAGCCTTGAAGTCCGGCGTCGTCGAGAAATCGAAAGCGTTCGTCATGTCCGCAGAATTCCCGTCTCGCTCGGTCAGACTCGGCAACCCGAAGACCGTCTCGATGAACTTGAGGGGCGACGACAGTTCGTAGGTGGTCGAATCGACATAACCCTCTTTAGCCCAAGGAGAGATGATCAGCAGCGGGGCGCGGGGACCCAGACCCATGTAGTCGATGTGGGGTGGAGGAACGTGGTCATAGAACCCGCCGAAGTCGTCCCACGTCAAGAACACCGCAGTGTTCTTCCAGTACTTCGACTTCATCAACACATTCATCCATTCAACGAACCAGTTCTCACCGGCGCAAACGCTCGGCCCCCCGGGTGGTCGTTGTATCCGGACGGCGGGATGACCCACGAGACCTTCGCAAGGTCATGGTGTTGGATGTCTGGGATCAGGTTGTCCTCGGTTGTGACATTCGGCCCCCAATACGGTGAGTTGTAGAGGTGTTGAATAGCGAGCACGGCGTTGTACCAAGAGCCGTCCTCGTCGTAGTAGTGCCACGAGATGTTGTGGTTATTGAGCTCGTCGATGATCGTCTTGAAATTGAAGCACGCACGCACCTCCGACCAGTAGTTCCCGACGGTGTCGGCGTCCGACTTGTCTTCGGCCTTCATGATTACTTTCGCGTCGTGCTTGCTGATATCGGTGAAGTGATAGACGGTCTCGGTCGGGTCGGCGCAGTATCCGTTCGGATGATCCGCTTCGAGTTTGTTACCGGTGACGTCGGCCGTGTAGAGGTGCTCCGGAAACGTGGGGCCGTACATCGACGTGAACATCCGGTCTCCGAGGACGAAGTGATCGGCGTAGGACCAGTAGTTCGGTATCCCTTTGCGCGTAAACGCGGAGTATCCGTGCAGCGAGTCTCCGTTCGTCACCTTGTCGAACCCATCCATCTTGCCGCCATCGATCCCGTACATCCCGTCGAAGAACCCGTGGCCGAGGTCTGGCTTCACTACGTCGGCGGCCGGCGCGAGCTTGACCGTCCGCCCATCGGAGGTCTGGCCTTCTGTGGCGCCGTCGCCTCGTGGGTAGCGTCCGAAGTAGTTGTCGTAGCTCCGGTTCTCCTTGACGACGTAGATGATGTGCTTGATCGGAAGCGAGCTCTTCCGTGCTTTACCGGTAGGCGATGCCGACACAGATGCGCCGGCCTGCGGACGGTCACGCCTCTGGGCAGCAGTCGAATCGCCGGCGTCGTCACCCCGGTTCGTCAACCAGAAGCCGAACGCGGCGATGACGGCGAGGCCGAGAAGGAACACCGTTCTGCGGCGACGCGCCATCATCCGCCGGCGGGCAATGATCTGGGACTCGCGTCGTGGATCCACGCTCTTATGGTTGCATCAGTTAGGGCCCAAATGACGCAGCCTCGACCCGAATAGTTCGCACAGTCTTCGGTGGCTAGACGCGCTGGCACCCGGGGCAATACGTCGTCCCCCGGCCCCCCAGGACGATCTTCCGCAGCGGCCGGCCACACCGCGGACACGGCTGGCCCGCTCGGCCGTAGGCGACGAGGAACCTCGCGTTCCGGCCGCTCTCCCCGTTCAGCATATGGAAATCCCGGAACGTGGTTCCTTCTCGTTCGATCGCGGCCGCAAGGACTTCCCTGATCGAAGAATGCAACGCGTGCGCACGTTTTTTCGATACGCGCCTCGATAGGGGGTGGATCCGTGCGAGCCACAGGGATTCGTCGGCATAGATGTTCCCGACCCCGGCTACCGGCCTTTGCGAAAGGAGATAGGGCTTGATCGGAGCCGTGGTGCGCGCGAGGTCGGCCGCGAACCGGTCGGGGTCGAACTCGTCCGACAAGGGCTCTGGCCCCAGCATAGCGAGCGTCGGAAGCTCCGCGTAATCGCCCGCCGTAACCACGGCGAGCCGACCGAAGCGCCGTGGGTCCCGGAAAACGAGCTCGCGGCCATCGTCGAGCGAGATCCCAGCGCGCGCGTATGCATCTTTCTCGTCGAACCTGAACGAGCCCGTCATGCCTAGATGCAGGATCAGCTCGAGATCGCCGTCCAACGGCGCGATCAGGAACTTTCCCCGTCTCCCGACGCGTTCGATCGTCCGGCCGATCAGGTGAGCCGGCTTTATGAACTCGCGCGGAACCGTCGGTATCGGGTCCCACCAGACGTCGATCGCACGCCTACCCGCGAGTTCCGGATGCAGTTGCCTGCGTACGGACTCGACCTCAGGAAGCTCCGGCACGCGATTAGGTTAGCGGGGTGGCTACCGAGAGCGGCAACGCCCCTTTCGCGCCCGAGAACCTCGAACGCAAAGACGATGTCTCCGCCGACGATTTCTTCGCGCTGGACATCCGAGTCGGTCGCATCGTCGCTGTGGGCGAATTCCCCGAGGCACGAAAGCCTGCCTGGAAGCTCGAGGTGGACTTCGGCCCCGTCATCGGAAACCTGAAGACCAGCGCGCAGATAACTAACTACTCACGAGAGGAGCTGCAGGGGCGCCTGGTGGTGGGGGCAGTCAACCTCGGCACGAAGCGGATCGCCGGGTTCACCTCCGAGTTCCTGGTCCTGGGATCGATGGATCCAGACGGTACCGTCCGCCTCCTCCAAGTCGAAGATGGTGTCGCGCCTGGGGCTTCGATCGGTTGACGCGGCAGATCTTCACGATCGGGCACGGAACCAAGACACTCGCTGAGCTCGTCGCCATCCTGCGAGCCGCTGGCGTGAAGTTGGTGGTGGACGTTCGTCGCTTCCCGGGCTCGCGACGGCATCCTCATTTCGGGAAAGAAAGCCTCGAGGCGTCGCTTCCGCCGTGCGATATCGGTTACGAGTGGTGGGGCGAAGGCCTCGGGGGCCGTCGTTCTCGAAACAAGGACAGCCCAGCGCGACATCCAGCCTGGCGAGTAGCCGCGTTCCAGGCGTATGCCGATTACATGGACACCGACGACTTCCGCCGCGCGCTGGAACGGCTCGAGGTCACGGCGACGGACCGAGGTCCCGTCGCGATCATGTGCTCCGAGACCTTGTGGTGGAAGTGCCACAGAAGGCTGATATCCGATTCCCTCGCTCTACGAGGCGCGCGCGTCGTCCACTTGCTTGGCGAAGGAAAACGGCAGGACCACGTCGTCAATCCTTCGGCACGGCCCGACGATGAAGGCTTCCCGATCTACGACGTCGCGATCACGTCCACACTGGACATTTGATCGAGCAAGGTTGGGGATTTTCTATCGGCTTAAGACGCGGCCTTTCTTGATCGCCGCGACGACCTCGCCGACCTTCTTACTGCGCGCGAGTTGTTCGACCCGCAGCGGTAGGCGCCTGGACCAGTTCTCCTCTGCGGTCGTTCCGGGGTAGTTGGGCCGCGCGACGCTGCCACACGCATCCTCGAGCGTGCCCAATGTCAACGAGCTGCGAGCCGCCCCGAGAGCTTCGTAGAGCCGTGCCGTGACCTTGGCGACGGGCGCATCCGGCTTGACCCGAGCAAGCTTGCGCGCACGACGACGGACCTGGTCCTCTCCCGCGTAGTTCACGTCGAGGCCGAGCTTCTCTTGAAGCGTCACGTCCTTACCGGTCCACACCCCTGCCACCGTGGGTAGGTCGTGGTTGCTGATCGCAGCCAGCGCCAGCCGCGGATAGTCGGACGGCGGACGGTCTTCGAACCACAGGATCCTGTACGAAAGCAACTTCCGTGCAGCCATCTCTTTGCGCACCTCCGGCTCGACCGTCCCGAGGTCTTCGCCGACGATGAGCGCCTCTGCCCTTACGCTTTCGAGGCAGACGATGTCCAGCAACTCACGAGAGGGATAGCGGACGTAAGTGCCGTCACTTGGGTCGTCGCCAATGACCCAATAGAGCCTCCACAATCCCATGACGTGGTCGAGCCGCAGCCCCGCAACATTGCGCAGATTCGCGCGGACCATGTCGATGAACGGCCGGTACGCGAGCGAAGCGAGCCTGTGCGGGTCGAACGGAAGGACCCCCCAATCTTGACCGCGGAGATTGAACTCGTCCGGAGGCGCGCCGACCCGCGCTTCACGCGCGAACACATCCTGGAGCATCCACGCGTCAGGCCCCGTCGGGTCGACCCCGACGGCAAGGTCACCTATGAGCCCGATGCTGCGAGAAGCGTGATCGGATTGAGCATCGAAGACGAATTGAAGCCAGCAATGGAACTCGACGCGATCGCGCTGAGTTTTGGCGAACGCCTTCACCGAACGGCTCTGGGGCGAGGAGAACTCCGCGGGCCATTCGTGCCAGTTGCTCCCGTGGACCTCGGCAAGCGCGGAGAACGTCGCGAACAACTCGAGATCCGACCCGCGCTCCTTTCTGAAACGGGCGAAGCCGTCGTCTTTTCGAGCTCGTTCCCAGATCCGTTCGAGAGCGCGCATCTTCAAGCGATAGACCGCTTCCCTGTCCACGAGCGGTTTCTCGGTAAGGCGCCGGCCCGCAGCAATCGACCTAGAGATAGCCTCATTTGCACCGAACGACTCAGCCGCTTGCTCCACGGAGATGTACAGGGGGTTCCCGAATAGCCGGCTTCCCGGCGAGTACGGGCTTGACTGAGGACGGGGGCCCGGCGTCGGCGCATGAAGCGGGTTGATCATCACCGCACCCGCGCCCGAGGAATGCGCCCACTGACCGAGCGATTCGAGATCGTCGAGATCGCCGATGCCCCAGCTCCTCTTGGAATGCAACGCGTACAGCTGGATCGCCCATCCCCATTCGCGCAAACGCCTCGGCAAGTAACAGCGCGGTGGGGCGACGATCAACGAGATGTCGTCTTCGTGCTCGGTTATGAACCTGTGATATCCGAGAGGCGTATCACGCGGAAGCGTCGCCTTCGTCGCGATCGAGTGCCCTTGTTCCGTCTCGATCGTTCCCTTGCCTAGCCGCGCCGCGGATCCCTGACGGACGACGCGCGCCGTCTGGGCCGACGGCGGAGCATCGCCGCCACCCATCAATTCGATGGCGCGTTCAGCGGTCTCCGGCGCGACTTCACGCCGTTCATTGCGAAAGTCCTTGTAGCTAAGCGCCACCCCCCAGCGCTTCGCGCGTCGTTCGAGGTCGCTTACCACCTAGCGGCTCGGATACTTCTTCTCGAAGCGTTCTCGGGCGGGCTTGAGCGAGCGACCGTGACGTCGCCACCCCGCCCAGGGATCGCGGTCGGCGGCGACCTCGGGAGCATTGCGGATCGTGTACCGACGAGCAGTCAATCTGCGATCGGAGACCTCATCCCATTCGAGGGGCATGGAAACCGGCGCGCCGTCCCTTGCGCGAACCGAATAGGCAGCAACCGCCGTTTGCGCGTATGCATTGCGCATGAAATCGACGAAGAGTCGGTCCTGCCGCTTCGCTTTGCGGACCTCGACCGTCAGCCTGTTTGGTTCCTCGGCCGCCATGAACGATGCGATGTCGAAGGCGAAAGCTCGCACATCTTCGAATCGGTCACGCCGGGATAGCGGCGCCATGACGTGAAGGCCGCGCGAGCCCGTCGTTTTGACGAACGGGTGGAAGCCGAGATCGGAAAGCAGTTCCCTCGCGCGTAGCGCAGCGCTCCGCACGACACCGAAGTCGTCGGTCGACGGGTCGAAGTCGAACATGAGCTGATCGGGCCGATCGATGCGATCTATTCGCGCAAGACCGACGTGCTGGGTGAGGAAGGCTTGGTTCGCGAGGTAGACGAGGGTCGGTCGGTCGTTACAAACGATATGCGTGACCTCCCCGCCCTCCTTCGGGACCGCGAACCTATCGATCCAACCCGGGACGTACTTCGGGATCGATTTCTGAAAGATGCCTCGGTAGTCGATGCCGTCTGCGTAGCGTTCGACGGTCATCAAGCGATCTTTCACTTCAGGAACCATCCGCGACGCGATCGCGTCGTAGTAATCGATGACGTCTCTTTTCGTGAAGCCGTCTTTCGGGAACAAGACCTTGTCCAAGTTGCTGACCTCGATCGTGCGATTTCCGACTTTGCGAGATTCGGTCACGCGGGGCGCTCCCTGACGACCGAGCGCGCGTCTTTGTCGCGGCGCAGGCCCAAAAAGCGCGGATGTCGCAGACGCCCGTCAGCGGTCCATTCGCTGAACCCGATCTCAGCGACGAGATCGGGGCGAACCCAACGCGCGTTGCGGCGCGCGGCTCCGCGTTCGGCAAAGGGAGGGGTTTCGATCTCGCGCTTGTCCAACTCGGCGCGCAGTTCGCGCAAGAGTGCCGTGTCGTACCCGGTTCCCACCTTCCCGGCGTACTGAAGATCCTCGCCGTCGTAGTAGCCGACGAGCAGCGCGCCGAACCCGATGCGGCTGCCCTGGGGATCCGTGAAGCCACCGATCACGAACTCCTGCTCGTTCGAGCACTTGAATTTCAACCAGTCCTTCGAACGACTGTGCACGTAAGGCCCGTCCGCTCGTTTCGCAACGACCCCCTCCCATCCCGGCCGCGCGCACATCTCCTCGAAGTATGCAGCGGGGAGTTGAAACGAACCGCGGCTTTCAATATCCGTTTGCGAAGGACCAAGGGCACAGCGGTGACATCGAAACCGTCTAGATGAACGATGTCGAAGATGTGGTAGCCAACCTTTACTCCGGTGGCGCGAGCCTTGTTGGGATCGATGACGTGCATCCTGCGCTGCAACGCGGAAAAGCTAGGCGCATCACCGTCGAATGCCACCACCTCGCCGTCGAGTACTGCGTCTTCCAATCCTTGCGAAGCGAGCGCATCGACCAACTCTGGATAGCTCGAGTTAGTCGACTTCTGATTTCGTGACAGAAGACGTACAGTTGACTTCTTCACATACGCGATACAGCGTTCGCCATCGAGCTTAGGTTCGAAGATCCAATCGGGGTCACTGAAAGCTTGTTTGGCGAGCGTCGCCTTCATCGGCTCGATCCAACGAGGATGACGCTTGCGTTTGAGCTTCTTCTTTTCTCGATCGTCGAGGAGTTCGAAGGGGTCCGCCACGGCGAGAAACCTACCCAGCCGGACGAACCCCATGGCACCGGTCTCTCGATCGGCACTTAAACCGCTGCCTTCATTACGTAGTGACTCGTCGTCCACCCCCTGGTGTCATAAAAGGGACATCTCGGGCGGCGAGGAGGACGCGACTTGCGAGTTGGGATCATCGTTGCCATCGCGCTCGCTTGTGCTCTTGGAATCACCTCGTGTGAGGAAGCTCGCACCCGGGACCCAGCATCGCTTCACGGTCGCTTTCGACACCCGCTTCGCGTCGCTGAGGGACCGTCGCATCCTCATGGCCCTCGAACGACCGACAGGAAGCGTCGAACCAAGCAAATGCCACCGCACCACGGGACGCGCGCCGCGAAGACAGCCCCGTCGCAGAGAAGAGCCGACGAGGTTTGCCCCAACGGTGATGTGTTGGCCGGCGTTTATCACCCGTATCGCCTTCACGTCCTCGATTCTTGCCGGGCAGCCTCGGGAACGATCGCCGAGGTCATCCACGAAGAGGACGGCGACCTCCACCTTTATCTAGATCTCGACCCCGCGTTTCGTACGTTGGCGCCCACAGGGTTGTTGACCGTGGAGCTGATGCCGCGTGACGGTGGCCACCTCCCCGCGCCGTCGGTCGGAGACCACGTGAGGTTCGTCGGCGCGTGGGCATGGGACGGTGATCACAACTGGCGCGAGCTTCACCCCGTCTGGTCGGAGGCCTTCGACGGCAAGACGTACACCAGCGGGCCTCGATTCGGTGGTGCTCCCCCATACGCGGACTTCGCCACCGCGTCACGTCTGTGTCGCACGGGGGCCGGCGCGATCTGTCGCGGCTACGGAGTTGTCCCTCCTGCTGCGAATCGGGCGAAGGCGAAGGCGGGTCGTGGCGCCTGCAATCCGAACTACGGGCCGGTGTGCATCTCGAACTCCGCAGCGGACCTGGACTGTCCCGACGTCGCGTTTCACGACTTCCGGGTCACCGGTGCTGATGTTTACGGGTTCGACGGAGATGGCGACCACATCGCTTGCGAAAGCTGATACCTCCGCAAGTTTTCGCGCGTTGTGGGTATAGACGAACAGACCGCATTCGTGGGAGGTGATCGCGTGGCTAAGGATCATGGTTCTAGCGTCAAAGACGACAAGCAGTACGAAGGGCTTCGGAAGCGCGGGATGAGCAAATCGCGCGCAGCGAAGATCGCCAACACCCCCGACGCATCGAAGAAGGGCGGCAAGAAGTCGTCCGGCGGTAAGAAGAAATCCTCCTCGTCTTCCGGTGGTGGCCGCAAGAAGTCGACGAGCAGATCGTCGAGCTCGTCGGGCGGCCGCAAGAAGAGCACTGGACGCAAGAAGTCGACCGGACGCAAGAAGAGCACCGGACGGTCGGGCAGCCGCTAGTAACCCCTTCAAAGAAGCTACGCGCCGTAACTTGTAGCGGTGCGCACAGGACAAGCGGACCTACCACTCCATACCGGCCGAGCGCCGCGCTGGCTATTCGACAGGATGGTCCCCCTCGCGCGCGCGATCGCTCTTGCGATCGTCGAAGACGAAGGGCCGCCTACCCTCCTCGAACGGCTGGCCGATCCGTACTGGTTCCAGGCGTTCGGCTGTGTGCTCGGATTCGACTGGCACTCAAGTGGCTTGACCACGACGACGTGCGGAGCCTTGAAGGACGCTCTGCGCGGCCTGCAGGACGACGTCGGAATAGTCGTGGCCGGAGGAAAAGGCAAGGCGTCACGCCGCACGCCGCTCGAGATCGAATCCGCCTGTGAACGATGGGGTCTCGACCCCGAGCCCCTGGTTCGGGCGAGCCGGCTGTCGGCCAAGGTCGACTCGTCGGCAGTGCAAGACGGCTACCAGGTCTACCAACACACCTTCGCGTTCGCAGCCGACGGCGCTTGGACGGTGGTTCAACAAGGGATGAACGAAGACAATGGGATGGCTCGCCGCTACCACTGGGTGACGACGGACACGTTCGACATCGACCCTCACGCCGCCGTGGCTGGTCGAGCCGAACAGCTCGTCCTGAACCTCGTCGCCGGCGAAGCCGGTGACAACCGATCGACATCGGTCGCGGTTGCGAACGAACCGCCAAACAAGGCAGCGCGCGAGATCGAACGCATGAGGACGCTGAAGCTGCCGCGGAGACACGCAGTAAGGCTCGAAGACATCGACCCGCGCCGTATCGAAAGAGTCCTCGCGAAAGCGTACGAATCCCATCCGTCCTCGTATACAGAGCTCCTGGCCGTGCCCGGCGTCGGAGCCAAGGGCCTCCGCGCTCTCTCTTTGGTCGCAGAGCTTACATACGGCGCACCGAGCTCGTTCCGCGATCCAGTGTCGTTCTCGTTCGCTCACGGAGGGAAGGACGGAACACCCTTTCCGGTCGATCGCAAGACGTACGACTCGACGATCGCGTCCTTGCAACGTGCCGTCAGCGACGCGCGCGCGGGAAACCCAGAAAAGAAGCACGCCTTGAGGCGACTTGCGCGGCTAGAGAACCCACCTACGAATAACGCGTGATGTAGCCGCGACGACGGAAGACTTTCAACATCGCCGTCAAGAACAGCAAGACCACGACGGTCATCACGAACGTCTCGGTTGCTGCTATGCCGATCTGCCCCCAGTTCATCCCATTCCGATCGAGCAACGTCCGCATCGCATTGAACGCATGCGTCGTGGGGAGTGCGATGGCTATCGGTCGCACGACGGCGGGAAGGGCGTCAACAGGATAGAAAACGCCAGATAGAGGAAGGACGGCGAAAAGGATCCCCCACGCGAGCGCCTCGGCCCCGCTGCCAAATCTCAGCACCACGCCGATGACGAACAGCGCGATGACCCATCCCACCATCAACAAGATCGCGGCTATCGGGATGAGACCTATACCAAGACTCGTGATGTTGAACGAAAAGAACACGAGGGCCGTAAGTGCAACGAGGCCGACGCCGAGAATGAGCTTCACCATCCCGAACAGAGCAACACCTAATACGTATTCACCCTCCTTGAGCGGCGTCACCATCAGATTCAGGAGATTGCGAGACCACGTCTCTTCGAGAAAGCCCGTCGACACTGCGATCTGCGATTGATAGATGACGTGCCACAGGACGATCCCCGCGAGCAGGTAACCAAAAGCTTTTGCGCCTCCGCCGGGCTGCGCCGACACGAACGCGCCGATCGAGCCGAACAACAACACGTCGACGAGCGGCCAGATAGTCACGTCGAAAAGGCGGTGCGGGCTCCGCTGTAGGACATATCTATGTCGCCGCGCAACCGCCTTGACGCGCAGCCAGGCCAGCTGTCTCTCGGACGATGGGCTCTCGGTTGCCATCATGCGGGCCGATCGGTTTCTTGCGGCTTGGGAGGGTCGTGCTCACTACCGGCGAGCTGCAGGAAGACGCCTTCGAGATCGGCGGTGTTGAAGTGGGCAGCCACCGCGTCCGGCGCGCCGTCAGCGATGATCCGCCCTGCAGACAAGAAGACGACTCGCTCGCAGAGTCTTTCGATCTCCAGCATGTTGTGGCTCGTGATCAACAAAGCAGTGCCCTCGCTTCGGCACAGCTCTTGCAACCCCGTCCGGACCCTCAACGCGACATCCGGATCCAAAGAAGCAGTCGGCTCGTCGAGCACCAACAATCTCGGGCGATGCAGGGTCGCCTTCACGATGCCGATGAGAGTGCGCTGCCCCGACGAGAGCTCGGTGCCCATCGCTTCGGCAAGGTGTGACACGCGAAACCGCGCGAGGCCTTCGTCGATCCTTTCCCCAGGGTCTCTGATGCCGTAGAGCTGAGCAAACAGGGTGAGGAACTCCTTGACGCGCAAGCGCTCCGCGAGCGGCATATAGCCCGCGGAGAACCCGACCTTCCTCATCGCGTCGCTCCTGCCGTCAGGCAGGCGCTTTCCCACGATCTCGACCCAGCCGGTGTCGGGTGAGATGGCGCCGAGCAGCATCATCAACGTCGTCGTCTTACCGGCTCCGTTCGGCCCCAGTAGCGCCACGCGCGCGCCGAACTCGATCTCTAGATCGATTCCGTCTACGGCGACGGTTCGCTCGTATCTCTTGGTCAGCTGGTGTGCTCGAAGTACGTGGTCCACGACCCAACTATGGCTCAACCGTCGACGGGCGGCTCGGTGCGCTGGCGGCGCTAAGGTTTCTTTTCGGAAAAGTTCCAGGAACGTCTCAGGGCACCCGGTCGTTTACGCGGGTGACGGCTGACACAGGAGGGTGCCATGGAGCAGAAGGCGACATTCGGAGCGGGTTGTTTCTGGCAGGTCGAGGCCGCCTACCGCCAGGTGCTGGGCGTCAAGTCGACCGCGGTCGGGTACGAGGGCGGAAGTCTGGAGAATCCCACCTACCAGGACGTCTGCACCGACCGCACGGGCCACGCCGAGGTCGTCGAAGTCACGTTCGACCCCGACCGCGTGAGCTACGAGGAGCTACTCGACGTCTTTTGGAAGAACCACGACCCCACACAGTTGAACCGGCAGGGACCCGACTTCGGAACGCAGTATCGATCGGTGATCTTCTTCCATTCGCCCGAGCAAGAGAAGTCGGCTCTTGCCTCCAAAGAGCAACTCGAGGCCGAGGGGCGGTTCAAGAAGCCGATCGTCACGCAGATCGTGCCCGCCGAGACGTTCTGGGAAGCCGAGGACTATCACCAGCAGTACCTCGAGAAGCGGGGTCTCGCTACCTGCCGGATCTGACGAGGCGGTCAGTCTCGAAAGGACGCGAAATCGCCGGTGGCTACCATCGCGTCATGGCGTCCCGGATCATCGAGCTGTCCCGTCCGTTAGACCTTTCGCTCACGCTGCGCGGGCTCGCGCACGGCCGCAGAGATCCATCGATGCGGTTCGATGGGCGCAACGATGTCTGGCGGGCGGTCCGGACACCGGATGGTCCGGCGACCGAGCACATCGTGGTCGTCAGCGACCGCGTCGAGATCGAGGCATGGGGCCCGGGCGCGGACCGTCTGCTGGGGATGGCTCCCGACCTCCTCGGAGAGCACGACGATCCCGGGTCGTTCTCACCGCAGCATCCGCGTCTGCGCGAGCTGCACCGCCGCAGCCCCGGTCTCCGGATCGGCCGCTCGTGCGGAGTCGTCGAGGTGATGATCCGGACGATCCTGGAGCAGAAGATCCCCGGTGCCTCGGCGCGTGAATCGTTTCGCAAGCTCGTGTACCGCTTCGGGGAGAAAGCGCCCGGCCCGCGGGGACTGTGGCTTCAACCGGATCCCGCCGCGATGGCACGCCTGCCGTATTACGAGCTCCACCCGCTGGGGATCGAGCGCAAGCGAGCAATCGTCCTGAAGCAAGTGTGTACGTCGGCAAGTCGCCTGGAGCGTCTGATCCATGCGGACATTTCCGAAGCGAAGAGAGCCCTCGAGTCCATTCCGGGCATCGGTCCCTGGACCGTGGCGATCACATCGGGGTTGGCACTAGGCGACACCGATGCAGTAGAGGTCGGGGATTACCACCTTGCACACAACGTCGCGTGGGTCCTGGCCGGAGAGCCTCGCGCGACGGATGAACGGATGCTCGAGCTACTCGAGCCGTACAGGGGACAGCGCACGCGAGCGATCAGATTGATCGAGGCACGGGGACCGCGCGCTCCGCGCTTCGGTCCCCGACTGTCCCTTGCAGCGATCGATTCGATCTAACCGGCGTCCGGCAGCTCGTAGTCGTGAAACTTCTCTCGAAGGTCTTTCTTCGAGAACTTCCCGACGCTGGTCTTGGGGATCTCGTCGAGGAACACGACGTCGTCGGGAAGCCACCACTTCGCGACGCGGGGCGTCAGAAACTCGAGGATGTCTTCTTTCGTCGCCGACTCCCCTTCCCTTAGGACCACGCACGCCAACGGACGCTCTTGCCAGCGCGGGTGCGTGACGCCGATCACGGCCGCCTCTGCAACGGCTGGGTGCGCCATGATCTCGTTCTCGAGTTGGACGGACGAGACCCATTCGCCGCCCGACTTGATCACGTCTTTCGTTCGATCGACTAACTGGATGTACCC
>JALZGD010000008.1:0-3410 GCA_030861205.1 Actinomycetota bacterium | reverse complement strand
GTAATAGCTCGCGGCGATGAATGGGCCTCTCACTTGCAGTTCGCCGAATGTCTCACCGTCCCACGGAAGCTCCTTCAGCGTGCTCGACTCGACGATGCGCACGTCGACTCCTGGCTGTGGCAGGCCCTGCTTCGCGCGCAGATCTGCGAGCTCGTCGTCCGATCGTTGTGAGAATTCAGACGTGACAACGGCGAGGGATGCGACGGGAGACGTCTCGGTCATCCCCCATCCCTGAAGGATGGGTAGCCCGATCGCCTTTCTGAATCCCTCCGACAGAGCCTTGGGAACGGCCGAACCTCCGCAAGTGACCGTGCGCAGGCAAGAAAGGTCTCGGCCTTCGAGGAGGGGCAGCATGCCCATCCAGATCGTCGGAACACCTGCCGTGATCGTCACCCTTTCCTGCTCGATGAGATCGACGAGATGCTGAGGTGACAGATCCGGCCCGGGCATCACTATGTCGGCGCCAGCGAGTGTCGCTGCATATGGAAGTCCCCATGCGTTCGCGTGAAACATTGGTACGACCGGCATCACGACGTCCGTCTCGGTGACGCCTACCGAGCCCGCGCTGTTCACACTCATCGAGTGAAGAAACGTGGATCGGTGTGAGTAGACGACACCCTTTGGATCCCCCGTCGTACCCGACGTGTAGCACATCGCCGCAGCGCGGTTCTCGTCGCTTACGACGAAGTCGACGGGGGCCGCCGCTTGGATCAAAGTCTCGTAGTCGACGATCCGATCGTCATCTGGGATATCGCCTTTGCCGTCATCCATAACGACAAACGTCCTGACGGTTTCGAGCCGCTCGACAAGCGGCCACAGCAGGCCGATCAATGAGCGGTCGACGAAGATGACCTCGTCTTCTCCGTGATTCACGACGAAAGCAAGTTGCTCCGGGAAGAGCCGGATGTTCAGGGTGTGAAGGATGCGACCGGTGCACGGCGCGGCGAAGTAGAGCTCGAGGTGCCGTCCGGTGTTCCAGGCAAACGTCCCGACGCGCCCGGCCTCCGAGATCCCCAGGTCGTCTAGTGCGCCGCCCAGCCGCCGCGTCCGGTCGGCCCACTGTTCGTAGGTCATCCGATCGATGCCCGCAGCGGTCGACGTGATCACCCGTTTCCTTCTGAAGAGCTTCTCGGCCCGATGGAAGATGTGAGAAACGGTGAGCGGGTAGTCCTGCATCAGCCCCTGCATCTCGAAGCCCCCCGGTCGTAGGAACCCTCAATTCTGCGCCTCGGGCGCCACTTGCGCCGGGGGAGGGGTGCAGGGACGAGGCGGACCACGGCGAATCCCAGGGCTATGACGACGATGACGAAGTTCCTCCGCTCCCCGATAGCCCTTGCGACCGCCCTCGTGGTCGCGTTCCCGCTCGCGGCCGTTGCGACCACGCGCCATCGTGGCTCCGGTAACGCCGTAGTGCGCTTCCAGACGACCGTCCTGCCCAACGGTGGTGGCGAGCCGAACGTGTCGATCAGCCCCGATGGCAAAGTCGTGCTGGCCGACGGACTGGGCGGATCGCCCGCGAGCCTGTGGCGCTCGACGGACGGAGGCAAGACGTTCGACTCGATCCAGCCGCAGTTCGCCCACACCGGCGGCGGAGACTGGGACATGCATTGGATCGACAACAAGACGATCGTCGCCGCCGACCTGAGCCTCAACAACGGCATCTACATCCACCGCTCGACCGACGCAGGTCTGAAGTGGACGACGACGCAGATCCACGAGGACGTGTACGACCGTCCATGGTTGGCCGTCGCAGGTAAGACCGTTTACGTCGTGGCCAAGGGATTCGACGCGGTCCCCTATTGCTACATCTCCAACGACGGGGGCAAGACGTTCTCGCAGACGCCGATCCCGCTCTACGGCACCGGCGTCGTCCCCGCAGAGGCCGGCGGTACGTCGCCGACCGCGACGGAAGCACTCGTGACGAACCAGAACGCCTACGTCGACCACGCGATGACCGATCCCAAGACCGGCGATCTGTGGGTCCTCTATGGGATCGACAGTCCCGAGAGCTACAGTCAGAGGAACCCGACGGGCGTCCCCAATCGCCTGTACGTGGCGCACCTCGAAGACGGGCCCGCGGGCCAGCAGTTCGTGAGCTATCCCGTTTACCTCGGCGGAGCCGGCGACTCCTTCGTCGACGGGTTCAACTGGCTGACTATCGACCGAAACGGCACGCTCTACGTCCTAGCCAACGGCGGACACGCGAAGCACGAGTCGACATGGCTGACGTACAGCACGGATCACGGCAAGCACTGGACCAAGCTGACCGACGTCGGCGAAGCCGGAGCGACGAACGTCTACGGGTCGATCGCTGCGGGGGCTCCCGGGACGCTTGCCATGGCGTACATCCGTGGATCGAACAGCGATCCTTCGACAAATCAAGCGTGGTACCCGGAGTTCGCCCGGATCACGCATGCCAATACGGATCACCCATCGGTCCAGCGCACACGCATCACGCAGGAGCCGATCCACACGAAGGACATCTGCTTCTCCGGGATCCTGTGTGGCGTCCCAGGCTTCGGAAACAACCGTGACCTTCTCGACTACATATGGGATGCGATCGCACCAGATGGGACGGCCTTCGCGGTCTACGCGTCCGACGGCCCTGCGACCGGCACGTCATCGGGAGTCAATGTGCTCCTCGTCCGACAGGTAGCCGGTCCTAAGTTCGGAACGGGAACACCAAGCTAGCCGCAGTTCTACGCGCGACTTGTCGGGCCACGCCGACTAGTCTTCTCGGATGGCAGTCGTTGCATTCTTCATCGGAGTTGCCGCGGCCGGCATCGTCGATGCCGTCACCTACGGAGCTCGCCGTCGTCGCACCGGGTCAGTCTTTCTGTTGACGACTACGCTGGCGATCAGCCTAGGTCTGGCAGGAGACGTGATCGCTCGGGCCGTCGCCGGCTCGCAGAACGACGTCTACTACTTCCTCGGCTTCATTCCGACTCTGTTGGCAGGGGATTTCCTGAGCAACGCCGTGTCACGTGCGATCGCACGCTTGCGGTCGTCGATGTGATCCTCAGGTACCCGGGGTGGGACTCGAACCCACACGGCCTTTCGGCCAGCAGATTTTAAGTCTGCCGCGTATCACCAATTCCGCCACCCGGGCTTGAAGCTGCGAAACAGGATAGGACTTGATCCCTTACTTCTACGCAGGTCGCGTCTTCCACGATGCTCGTAAAAGTCGGGCCGTCAGACCAACGGCCACGGCAACGGGCGGTCGCCTGCGGGGGCCGGAAAGATGTCGTCCAATAGCAGCCCCTCGATCCGCTCGAGCGTTGCCGCCGTTTCCTCCTTCGACAACAGCGTCGACAGTCTGCTGCCGAGCGCTCCGTCGATCTGCTCGCCGAGACTTTCCAGCTCGCGCCGGGTGCGAGCGTCCAGTGGCTCGCCCGCGAACGTCCAGATGA
>JALZGD010000271.1:1278-3155 GCA_030861205.1 Actinomycetota bacterium | reverse complement strand
GTCGTACCCGTTGGGCGTTCCGACTTCGAACTGCAACCCCGAGAGTCATCGCAAAATCTCGGTGATCGAGTTCCCGACCAAAGATCCCACCCAAGCGAAAGTCATCGGGACTCCCGACGTCTCCCCCGAGATCGGCTGTCACGACGTCACGATCTTCCCCGCACGGCACCTTGCGGGGGCCGCGTGCATCGGCGAGACCGATATCTGGGACATCAAAGATCCAGCGCACCCGAAGACGCTCTCGCGCATCGTCAATCCGGCGATCATGATCCACCACGGCACGGGGTTCACCTGGGACGGCAAGTACTTGGCGATCGGCGACGAATTCGCAGGTTCGGTCACAGGCGAGTGCGCGGGTGACTCCCACAGCCCATCCGGAGCCCTGTGGTTCTACGACATCACCGATCCAACGAATCCGAAGCTCGCGGGCTACTACAACGTGCCGCGCACTCAGGTCCCCGACAGCACGAGCGAGTCGTACATCGCGTGCACGACCCACGTCTTCGGTATCGTCCCCACGCGCGATCCGAAGAGCTACATCGCAACGGTCGCTTACCGGTCGTCGGGGTTGTCCGTAGTCGACTTCAGCGATCCCGCTAATCCGAAAGAGATCGGCTACTACATGCAGACAGACAAGTTGCCCGACCTCTGGTGTGCTTATTGGTACAACGGACGCATCTACACGAACGACCTCTCGTCGAAGCTCGGCGTGACCGTTTACCAGCTGCAGGGGCTGGACCGCCAACACGTTCATTACTACAAGGGCATCCTCAACCCGCAGGTCCAAACGACGAACTTCGCCGACTAGGGCGGCGCGTTCGCTCCCGTGTTCAATCGTTTAGCGTCGGCGCTAAACGACGAGGGAGACGAACGTGCGATATCGGCGGCTCGGTAACAGCGATCTGGAGGTCTCGGACATCAGCCTCGGCTCGTGGTTGACGTACGGGGTCGGGGTCGACACAGAGAACGCCCAAGCGTGTGTCGACCGCGCCTTCGACCTGGGGATCAACTTCATCGACACGGCAAACATCTACGGGCGAGGGCGCGCTGAATCCTTCCTGGGTGATGCACTGAAAGGACGAGATCGCTCGACGTACATCCTCGCGACCAAAGCCTTTTGGCCGATGACCGAGACGGACAAAGGTCTGTCTCGCGAGCAGATCCACAAGCAGATCGACGCCTCGCTCCGTCGGTTGCAGACCGACTACGTCGACCTCTATCAATGCCATCGCTACGACCACGACACACCCCTCGAAGAGACGATGCAGGCACTCACCGAGGTGGTCGAGGCCGGAAAGGCCCGTTACATCGGGTTCAGCGAGTGGACACCCGAACAGATCAGATCCAGCTTCGAGATCGCCGACACCACGGATTTCGTTTCGAGCCAGCCCCAGTACTCGATGCTGTGGCGAACACCCGAAAAAGAGGTTTTTCCGTTGTGCGCGGAGCTGGGCATCGGCCAGATCGTGTGGTCTCCGCTCGCACAAGGAGTCCTGACCGGCAAGTACGAGCCCGGCCGCCCGCCCCCGGCAGACTCACGCGCAGCGAGCGAGAGCATGGGCGGCATGATGGGGAACTTCTTCTCGGAGCGCACACTCGAGCGCGTGCAGTCGCTGCGCCCGATCGCGGACAAGGCCGGCCTCTCGATGGCTCAGCTTGCCCTCGCTTGGGTGCTTCGTGACGAACGTGTGTCGTCGGCGATCATCGGTGCCAGTAAGCCTCAACAGGTCGAAGACAACGCCGCAGCATCCGAGGTCGTCCTCGACGATGACACGCTGATGGCGATAGACGATGCCTTGGAGGGTGTGGTCGAGTACGACGCGTTTATCGGTTAAGGCGCGCGAGAGCGTCGTCTGCCTTCGCGCGCGCCTTCTCAG
>JALZGD010000271.1:0-1268 GCA_030861205.1 Actinomycetota bacterium | reverse complement strand
GTCGCGAAAGTCTCTCGGCTTCGTCACGGGCTCTATCTGCCTGCCATCTGACGTCTTGGGCCTCACGCTCGGCCTTCGAGGCCGCGTCCGCCAACGCCTGCGCGCGATCCCTCGCGTCACTGTCGGACTTCGACGCCACGGCTTCGGTGAACGCAGCGCCGAGCCCATCGTCGAGCGCCGCCGCGCGAGGCTCTTCAGCCAGGATGCCCAGCCGCATCTCTTCCGCCGTGACTCCGTCTGGGGAGGTCAAAAGAGCACGGGATATCGCGTCGAGCGTTTGAGCGCTCGCGGGATGACCAGCTTCGCTCAACACGTCGCGGGCGACCGTTAGCAGTGCCGAGACCGCGGCTTTCCGGCGGTCTACTGCGGCCCTCATCTCCTGAGCGGAGCGAGCACTCGACAGATCGGAGCGAGCCCGCAGGAGCTCGGCCATCAAGTCGTCGTGAGAACGCGCCAGCTGGTTGATCGTCCATACGGCGACGGACGGCTTACGTCGAGCTTTGAGGCTTGCTGCTGCCTCTCGACGACCTTCGGTCGAGAGCTCCTTGACGAGCTCGTTCCTTGTGACCGTGAAGCGCTCGAGGGGGGCCGAGTAAAGCTTGATCAGCTCACCAGTCAGGTCGTCATCGTTAGCCGTCATTCCACGACCGTAGCCGTTAGCGGCCTGTGGTGGCTACGACGCCTCCCGAACTTCGCTACTACCGGGGGCCAAAGGCACTCGGTTCCGCGTAAAAAGCCGCGATCCGCACAGTGCGTGGACTAACACCACAGCCCCCGCCGCAATCAGGAGGTCTCCGATACTCAACGGCGTCGCGAACGGGAACCCCGCGGGTATCGACCACACGTCGCCGAGGAATAAGAGCTTCGGATGCGCAAGCACGATCGAGTTCGAGAAGTGCGCAGTCACTCCCCCCATGCCAGCGCTACGGAAGGCCGCAGCGCTTCCGACCATCACGCCGCCATTCGCGGTGATTACAGCAGCGTTCAGTAGCCCACCGAGAACGGTAATCCAGAGACCCCGAATCCTGATATTCGCGACGATGAATCCGCCCGCGAGCGCATAGGACGCGAGATGGGCGGCGCGATCAACTCCCTGACTCGCAGGAAGGATGGAGATGATCACGATTTGGATCCCTATCGCCGCCGCCAGCGTCCACCCGGCGCGCAACCGGACGTCTCCGAGCGCGCTGATCGTTCCGCCAAAAAGCGGCACGGTAACCACGGCGACTGTAAGTACGGCAAGGAAGAACACGTGGAATCCTCAAGAG
>JALZGD010000086.1 GCA_030861205.1 Actinomycetota bacterium | reverse complement strand
CTGGTAGGCATCAGCAGATAGGAGTTGTCGATAACCTGAAGTAACCGAGCACCCCGTGTTACCGTCGAAACGCGTCCCTGCGGGGGCGCGTTTTCGCGTTCCGACAAGCACAGATGGAAGGAAGCATGAGCAAGCGACACACGATCGTGGCTGCACTCGCCATTGCGGCGATGCTGTCGGCCGCCTGTAGCCACTCTTCAAGTCAACCGGCAGCAGGACCGTCGGCGTCCCCGACTCATTCGGCGCCGCCGCCCACTTGCCCTCTGACGGGCGTTGCCCCCAAGTCGCCTTCCTTGCTGAAGCGTCCAGCGGTTGCGGTGAAGGTCGAGAACAATCCGTCCGCGTACCCGTTGTCTGGTCTCGAGAAGGCTGACCTCGTGTTCGAAGAAGTCGTAGAGGGTGGCCTCACGCGTTTCATGGCGCTGTTCGATTGCGGCGACGCTTCGAGTGTGGGACCCGTCCGGAGCTCGCGGATCGTCGACCCCGCGATCATGATCCCGGCGACGAAGATCCTCGCGGATGCCGGCGGTAACGGGATCGTTCTCGAGCACCTGCAGAAAAAAGGGATCGTCAACATCGATGAGGATTCGGCGGGGTCCGCGATGCACCGCGAGTCACGCCCGGGGTACGCGTTCGAGCACACGCTTTACGGAAACACCGCCGCTCTCCGCAAGCTGGGAGAGAAGGGATACAAGAAGCCTCCTCCTCAGGGTTACTTCGACTTCGGGCCGGCGTTGAGCGGAGGGAAGAAGGCACACACGGTCACGCTGGACTTCGGGCCGGCGAACACGATCACCTACTCGTACAAGAAGGGCCGCTACTACCGGACCGACGGCTCGACGCCGCTCGTGTCCGCGACCAACGGGAACAAGCAGATCTCGGTCGATAACGTCATCGTCGAATTCCACAAAGTGGACCTGTCGACGCACCTCGCAGACATCCGCGGAACTCCATCCCCGCTCATCGAGGACTTCACCGGCTCGAACAAGGCCGTTTTGTTCCGCGGGGGCAAGGCTTACGTCGGGAAGTGGAAGCGATCCTTCGTCGGGCATCCCGTTAAGTTCGTGACGAAGTCCGGCGACGAGATGACCCTTGCAACCGGCACTACGTGGATCGAGCTCTTGCCCGACAAGAGCGGACAGGTGAACGGCTCGCTGTCCTTCTCCAAAAAGTAAGGTTGTGCCGGTGTCTGCCGGTTCTCGCTTCCCCGAAGGTTTGAGAGGCGACGTCGCGCGGTTGTTCTCGTCCGAGGGGACGCACTCGGGACGTCCTTCGGTCGGTATGGCGATCCAGCGGATCCTCACCCGTCCGGGCCCCCTTGCCATCGCCCTCTATAGAGCGTCGCGTTCGATCTGGCAACGCGGGTGGTACACCGCGGCCGAGCTCGTGTGGCGACTGAACTACTTCCTTACCGGCGCGGACATTCATCCGGGTGCAGAGATCGGCGGCGGCCTGCGTCTGACGCACACGTCGGGGATCGTCATCGGTAAGGGAGTAAAGATCGGTTCGAACGTTTCGATCCTGCACGAGGTGACGATGGGTGGGTCGGCGCGTGCGAACTTCGAGGAGAACTTCACCGACGGGTTCCCGGAGATCGGCGACGATTGCAAGATCTATGCCGGAGCGAAGCTGCTCGGCCCGATCAAGATCGGCCGCGGGTGCTTCATCGGAGCGAACTCGGTCGTCACTCGCGATCTGGCCGACGGCACGGTCTACACGGCAGGAGCTCGCACTGCCGAACTGAAAGGTCGCGTCGAGCAGCTGGAGCGTGAGCTCGCTGCGCTGAAGGAACAGGTGGCGTCGGGGGAGCTACCACCTCGCGAGTAACGATTCCCGTTTCGCCTGTGTAGCCTTTTCGCGATGAGGGGGAGATCCAGGACGGCCGTCGCGGGTGCTGCGGCGCTCGCATGTGTCGTTGCGACGATGGCCGGGACGGGCCGCGCTACCGGTTATCGATCGTCGATCAAGAACCTTGGTCACGGCGTCACCTATACGAACATCTTCGATCCGCGGGGCCCGTGGCACATCCGTTATCTGACGGTCGACCTGTCGGCAGACAGCACCCTGGACGTTGCGCTGTCTAACAACGCGATCCCGGGCTTCGAGACGACGTCGTCGATGGCGAAGAGACACGGCGCACTGGCGGCCGTCAATGGTGACTACGGTCGCTCGACCGGCCGGCCCGTGGACACATTTGCGCAAGACGGGCGCATCGTGACGACGTCGTTGATCTACGGACGCAACTTCGAATGGGATCAGCAAGAGACCACGACATTCATCGTCTCGGCGACGGGTTCGCCGGGCTTCAATCCGGGCGGCGGGACGCAATGGCCGGTCGTGGTCGAGAAAACCCGTTGCGACCGCCCGCTGAGACGGTCGGGCGCCGAGGTTGTCTCTGCGCGAGCCGGGAGCGGCGAGGCGAACGAGGTCGCGTCGCTCCTCCCCGGTCAGTCTGCGGACATCAGGTGGTCCGGCGACGTGCCGCATCTCCTCGACACGGTGGGAGGGAACCCGACGTTGATCGAGGACGGCCAGGTCCAGAAACAAAGCGTGGACGGCAACGACCCCTTCCTGATGCGCCACCCGCGAACCGGGATCGGCACGACTCCAGACGGCCGCGTCCTGCTCGTGACAGTTGACGGTCGGGCCCCCGGCTACAGCGTGGGAATGTCTCTGCGCGAATTCGCGACGCTGTTCGCCTCGCTCGGCGCGAACTATGCGCTGAACATCGATGGAGGCGGATCGACCACGATCTGGGTCAAAGGGAAGGGCGTGCTGAACCGTCCTTCCGACGGCCACGAGCGAGCGGTGTCCTCGTCGGTGCTCATCCTCCCGGGACCCGATCCCGGTGAGTTGCCGAGCCCTTCGCCGGCGCCGTCGTTGTCACCGAGTCCCGGCGGCTCTGTTCCTTCGGTCTCTACTCCGCGTCTTTTTCCCGTCCGCGGATCGCGCCTATCGGCGTGGCGCGCGATAGCGACGGACCCCGCTTCGACCGGGGGGATGGCTGCCTGGCTGTCGACGCGGCACGGCGAGCTGTCGCCGGCCCTGCGACGCGCGGCCCGTGTCTTCTCGAGATCCCGTCACTGATCGCCCGGCGCAGGCGCGGCCGGTGTCCTCCGTCGCAACAGCCCGCGCAGGAAATCGAGCTCCTCGACGCGCATGAGCGAGGCCGCGCCGAGATAGACGACCGCGCCGAGTAGGACGGGGACCGACAGCCCGGCCGCCTGCTCGAAGATCGATGCTGCATCGATGAGGCCGTCGGTGGCGCGCGCCGCGATCCAGACGACTACTCCCATCGCAGCGCTCGCCGCTGCTATCCGGGTTCCGCTGGCAACGATGCGACGTAGATCGAGGCCGTGCACGCGGCGCGCGAGCCAGGTTCCCAACGCGGCAGATGCGAACGTGTACGCAATGGCGTTGCCCGCCGCCAATCCCTGGACCGCAAAGAAGTGGAACGCGATCGAATTGATCGTGACCGCAAGGGCGACGGACAGCCCATTGACGATGAACGGGGACCTGGTGTCTTGCAACGCGTAGAAGCCCCGTAAAAAGAATTGGAAGAGCGTGAACGGCACGAGGCTCAGCGACAAGATCTGCAGCACCACAGACACGAGATGCGTTGAGTGAGCCTGCATCACGCCGTGCTCGAGAAGCACGCGCACGATCGCAGGGGCAAGCAAGATGTATCCCACGGATGTAGGCAGAACCAAGAAGATGAGCGACCGAACGCCTGTCGAGATGCTCGCTCTGTATGCGTCCCAGTTCTCGTTGAGCGCCTGACGGCTCATGTCCGGTAGGAGAGCAGTGTTTATCGAAACGCCGAACAGGCCTTGCGGGAGCAAGAAGAACGTGAAGGCAACGAGGTAAGCGGAGAAGGCCCCCTTTTCCGCGTTCGACAGGTATTGCAAGATCAGGAATCCGATCTGGTTCGTCACGATCAGCCCGATGCTGAAAACAGACAGCTTCAGCAACTTGCGCACCGAGGGATGCGAGACGTCCAGAGTCAAGCGGTACCTGCTGATCCCTTTGAGAAAAGGAAGTAGAGAGACGGCGGCGAGAACAACGCCGAGCGTCGTGCCGGCCCCTATCAGGACCAGCTGCCCGCGTGAGATGTCTTCGAGCCCAACCGTCCCGTACGCAGCGTGGAAAGCGATGAACACGGAGATCACGGCCACGTTGTTCAGAGCGGGCGTGAACGCAGGCGCCACGAACCGGCGGTGGGCGTTCAAGATGCCGGCGAGGATGAAGTACAGCGCGTAAAAGATGATCTGTGGAATGAACAGGCGGACCAAGAACGTGATGACGTGCTCTTGGAGCGCGGCCTCGGACCCGCCGAGCCGCGACGAGTAGAACTTTGCGATCAATGGGGCAGCAGCGATGCCGATCGCGGAGATCGCCGTTAGCAGGACCATCGAGAAGTTGACGATTCCGCTCATCACTTCCCAGGCTCTATCGCGTCCATCGCGCTCCAGAAGCTCGACGAAGACCGGCACGAAGACCGAAGCGAGAACGCCACCGAGCACTGTCTCGTACAGGATGTTCGGGACGGAGTTCGCGAGGTTGTAGCTGTCCGTCAGGCGCGTCTCGGCGATGCCGATCGCGTAGGCGATGGCGGCGTATCGCAACAGGCCGGTCGCTCGGGACAGCAAGGTGCCGGCCGACATCCAGGCGGCTGCCCGGGGGAGCGAAGGGGAATCGAGATCCTGAGGGGACAGGGCTCCCGAAGATTCGGTGTCTGGACTCTCGCTCGGCGTCAACGGCGTGGGTCCACCAAGTGAGGAATCGGGATTCCTAGTGGCTCCGCCAAGTGCGGAATCGGGATTCCTATTCGCCGAGTGTCGAACTGGGTTTCCATTGGCGTGCGGATGCTATTGGGAACAGAGAACCCAGACGCGCTGACGGTAGGATCGTTCCAAGGAAAGCGCAGGTCAGAGCGCCGGTCGCCGGCGGGAACAGGAAGACGCCATGACGGAACACGAACGGTCGACGGGTGGAGCACGCGTGAAGCGCGGGCTCGCGGAGATGCTCAAGGGCGGCGTCATCATGGACGTCACGACAGCCGAGCAGGCGACGATCGCGGAAGAGGCGGGTGCCGTCGCCGTCATGGCGCTCGAGAGGGTTCCTGCCGATATCCGTGCCGAAGGCGGCGTCGCGCGCATGGCCGACCCGGAGAAGGTCGCCGAGATCGTCGAAGCCGTGTCGATCCCCGTTATGGCGAAGGGCCGCATCGGTCACTTTGCCGTGGCCCAGGTTCTGCAATCGCTGGGAGTCGATTACATCGACGAGTCCGAAGTGTTGACCCCCGCCGACGAAGCTCATCACGTCGACAAGTGGAGCTTCACCGTTCCATTCGTTTGCGGAGCAACGAACCTCGGTGAGGCGCTGCGGAGGATCGGCGAGGGTGCAGCGATGATCCGATCGAAGGGCGAGGCCGGAACGGGCAACGTCGTCGAGGCTGTGCGCCACATGCGCGCCATCTCGTCGGGCATCCGCCGCCTGAATTCTCTGGGGTCAGAAGAGCTTATGGCTGAAGCGAAAGAGCTGCGGGCGCCTTACGAGCTCGTGCGTGAGGTCGCGCACGCCGGCAAGCTCCCCGTCGTTCTGTTCACGGCTGGAGGGATCGCGACGCCGGCGGATGCGGCCCTCATGATGCAGCTGGGGGCCGAAGGCGTCTTTGTCGGCTCGGGCATCTTCAAGTCGGGAGATCCCGCCACGCGCGCCCGTGCGATCGTCGAAGCAACTACGTACTTCAACGAGCCGGAGATCGTTACCAAGGTGTCGCGCGGTTTGGGCGACGCCATGGTCGGGATCAACGTGTCGGACATCCCCGAAGGAGAACGTCTGGCGCGACGCGGGTGGTGAGTATCGATGAAGGTAGGGATCCTTGCGCTGCAAGGCGACGTGCCTGAGCACGCACGAGCCCTAGATGCGGCGGGCGCCACTGCGATCGAAGTAAAGACCGCCGACACACTTGCGGACGTCGACGGGCTGATCATCCCCGGCGGTGAATCGACGACGATCGGGAAACTTCTCGATCGCTTCGAGCTGCTCGAGCCTCTCCGCGAACGCGTCGCGAACGGGATGCCGACATGGGGCACTTGTGCAGGGTTGATCCTGATGGCTCGCGACATCGTCGGTGATCAGGACGCGCCGCTGAGGCTCGGCTGCCTCGATGTAGCGGTTCGCCGCAACGCATACGGGCGACAGGTCGATTCGTTCGAGACCGATCTGGATGTAGCCGGCTTCGAGAGTCCTTTCCCGGCAGTTTTCATCCGCGCTCCGGTCGTGGAGTCCGCGGGATCGGGCGTGGAGGTGCTGGCCGTGCACGACGGAACGCCCGTCCTCGTTCGGCAGGGATCGTTGCTCGGGTCCTCGTTCCATCCCGAGATGACGGGCGATACTAGGGTTCACGAGCTCTTCGTAGGGATGGTGTGACGCGTGTCCGGACATTCCAAGTGGTCGACGATCAAGCGCAAGAAGGGCGCCGCGGACGCCCAGCGCTCAAAGCTGTGGGCGAAACTGCTGCGCTTCATTGAAGTCGCGGCTCGAGAGGGCGGCGGGAACATCGACGCCAATCCGACGCTCGCTACGGCGGTAGCCAAGGCGAAAGCGAGCTCGGTTCCGAACGACAACATCCAGCGCGCGATCAAGCGCGGCACGGGCGAGCTTGCCGGCGAGTCTTACGAAGAGGTGACCTACGAGGGTTACGGGCCCGGCGGAGTCGCGGTGCTCGTCCACTGCCTGACTAGCAACAGGAACCGCGCGTCTCAAGACGTGCGCGGTGCGTTCAACGGGAGCGGCGGCAAGATGGCCGAGCCCGGTGCCGTGTCGTGGATGTTCGAGCAGAAGGGGGTGCTCGTCGTCCCGCGCGGTGCCGCGTCCGAAGACGACATCTTTCTCGTTGCTGCCGATGCCGGCGCAGAGGACATCCGTCCCTCCGACGAATCGATCGAGGTCCTCACTGCTCCAGATGCGGTGAAGGCCGTGCGCGACGCGCTCGGGGCAGCAGGCATAGCGGTCGAATCCGGCGAGGTCACGATGACGCCGAAAACGACGGTCCAGGTCGAAGGGCCCGATGCGAAGAAGCTCCTGCACTTGGTCGACGCGCTCGAGGATATGGACGACGTTCAAGACGTGTATGCGAACTTCGACATCTCTGACGAGGTCCTGGAATCGATCGCTTCATGAGCAAGGACCTCCTTTCGTGGTTGAGGTCCTGTCCCGAGAAAGTCGACGAAGCGATCGCGCAGGTTCCCCCGAGTCAGCGCTCCGGCGGTTCGTTCGGCGGCGAGCTGTCAGAAGTCGCAGCCGCCCTCGAGGCCACGAAGTGGGCGTGCCTCATCTGCGACCCCGACTGGAATCTCGTGTGGGTGTCGAAAGAGCTCAAAGAGCTACTCGGCGAGACGGACGAAGAGAGGCTCGGCCTTGGCAAGCACATCTACGCCGCGTGGATGAGCGACACGTGGATGAGCGCGATAACGGACGAGAGCAAGATCGAAGCGTTCTTGACGTACATCCCTTACGTATTGGCAGAGACGCCGGGCGGCCGTAAGGGCCTCGTTCCCGTTCTGGGTGAAGGATTCGACGAGCTCCTCGAAGCGGTCGAGCCGGTCGCTCCGCCCCCTGTCTGGCAATCATCGATCGAGTTCCTGCGACCCAACCTCCCCCCCGCACGTGTGACAGAGCTGGCGCTCCGGATCCGTGGGAACGAAGGGAACTCACTCGGAACCGTTTTTATGTACGGCTCCAGTCTTCCCGCGCACGTCCTCGACCTCGTGTCACGCGGCGACGCCGGAATGTTCGCTCGGATGGCTCGCTTGACGGAGCCCGGCCCCCGCGAGGCAGCCGTCGTGTTCGCCGACATACAGGATTCGGTCCAGCTGTCCTTGCGTATGCCGAGCGCCTCGTACTTCGAGCTGATCCGTTCCGTGACAACGGCCATCGACGAGGTCATCGTGTCGCGCACCGGCATCGTCGGAAAGCACGCGGGTGACGGCGTGACGGGGTTCTTCCTCGCGGACGACCTGTCCAGCGCGTCCCGCGCCGTGCGGGCCGCGATCGAAGCAGCGACCGAGATGGCGACCTGCGTGAAAGAGGCCGCGCAGCAGGTGGACGTCCTGCAAGGGATCCTCGACCCGTCGACGCTGCTGGTGAACGTCGGCGTGCACTGGGGCGGCCGCCTCTACATGGGCCAACTCGTCACGGGGGGCCGGCTCGAGGTCACCGCGTTGGGTGACCCGGTCAACCAGTGCGCCAGGATCCAGCAGGCTGCGCGGGACGGCGAGGTGCTGGCGTCCAAAGACGTCCTCGAGCACCTCGACCAGGACGATGCCGCAGCGCTGGGGATCAACCCCGACGGAGTCATCTATCGCACGGTCGCCGAGCTCCCGGGAGCCCCCGAGAAAGCCATACGAGACGCCGGCGGCATCCCGGTCACCTCGCTGTAGCCGGAGGAAAAACCGGCCTTTCGTCGCAGTCCTCCATTAACCTCAACCGAACAAGCGTTCGGATGAGCGGGACAGGAGGAGGCCGTGAGGGTCCTTGGCGTCGACCCCGGCGTTGCGACGATGGGCGTCGCGGTCGTGGAACGCGGCGCATCGGGTTACGAGGTGCCGATGCTAGGCGCGATACGGACGTCCGCCGGCTCGCCGCAGGCCCAGCGACTCGGCTGCTTGAGGGCCGAGCTGCTGGACGTGATCGCGACGCATCGTCCCGAGGTAATGGTGGTCGAGCGGCTGTTCTTCAACTCCAACGTGCGCACGGCGATGTCTGTCGGCCAAGCATCGGGAGTCGCCTTGGCGTGCGCTGCGGAGGCTGCGCTGGAGGTCTTCGACTACACGCCGCCCGAGGTCAAGCAGTCGGTGGTCGGCATCGGAAATGCCACGAAGCACCAGGTCCAGGTGATGGTGGCTTCCTTGCTGAAGCTGGACCGCGTCCCCGACCCGCCGGATGCCGCCGATGCGTGCGCTCTCGCGATCTGCCACATCAACCGGTCGCGGTTGGCGGCGGCGGTCAAAGCGGCGAGCCGATGATCGGATATCTGCGCGGCATCGTTGCGCGAACGTCGGACGGCTGCTTCATCGACGTGTCGGGGATCGGGTATCGCATCGCCTGCTC
>JALZGD010000270.1 GCA_030861205.1 Actinomycetota bacterium | reverse complement strand
CTAATAGCGTTGCCAGCGAGACCGCGACTATGAGGACCCACGCGGAATCCGTCTCGAGCGACAGGACCGTCGGGGCCGAGGTGATCACTACGTCTGGCTTCTCCGCTGATCGATCGCGGCCCTAAGGCGGTCGATCACTTCCGCGTCGTCTTCCTCGACGCGGTCTAGGAAGTACGCAACCGCGGGGTCGGGGAACCTCGTAACGAGCCAGTCGACGACCGACTTCACCGTCGAGCTTGCATATTGGTCGCGCGTTACCAGGGCTCGGTAGTGGTGGGCGGGTTGGTCCTCGATGCGCTCGAGAAGGCCCTTGTCCGTCAGCCGCCCGAGGGTTGTCATCACCGTTGTGTACGCGATCGGACGCTTCCCGCGGATCGCTTTGTGAACGTCGCGAACGGTGACCTCTCCTCGATCCCAGACGACGTCCATGATGTCGTTCTCGAGGGGGCCGAGGACGTCCGCAAGGGTGTGCTTGCGTCGTGCTGCTGCCACCTGACCTCCTAAGCTCCCGCGCTGTGGTCGAGCGATGCGACGTCGAAGACGCCGTCGTCTAGGACGCTTTAACGCGGCTTCGACATCGTAGCCGGGTTCGAGACAGAAAGAGAGTCAGTCCCGCGCTTGGGTGACGAGGTTCGGCATGATCTCCGGTCCTGCGAGATGACCCAGGGCGCCGTGCCTCGACGCGCTTTCCCCGTAGGTGTCGACGCCGTCGGCGGAGACTCCCCCGCCGGATACGACCAGGGGCACCGGCCCGTCGGTGTGCGCTTTCTTCAAGCAGCTTGTCGAGTGATCGGCCGTCACCGCCACGATGTTCTTCGCGAGATCCAAGGAGTCGACCAATGGTGCGAAGAAGTGCTCGTCGATCTCCTCGATGCTTCTGAGCTTTCCGTCGTAGTCGCCGTCGTGGGCCGGCACGTCGGGCCCCTTGATGTGTATGTAGAGGCCGTCGAAGCCCTCGATCGCCTCGAGAGCGAGCTTCGCCCACGCTTCGTATTGCTCCGCCGGAGGGATGCCTGTCGCCGCCTCGACCTCGCCCATCCGTGTGAGACGAGCGATGCCGATCTCGACGGGCATCTCGACGAAACAGCCGAACGACATGCCGAACTTCTCTTTGAACGGCACGAGCTGTGGAAGATGGTCGCCGGCGTCACGCGTCAGCACGAAGTTCCCCGGTAGCTTGCCGGCCTTTCTGCGTTTTGCGTTCACGTCCGACGCGTCGAGGGTCTCGTACGCAGCGCGGAGCCATTCGTTGGTGAGGTCCGCCGCGAGGATGGCGCCGGCATCCGATCCGTGTCCCGCTACCGGTGCAACGGTCACGACCTGGTTGTCGAATATCTCTTTGGCAACGCCGAGCGCGCCCTGGCGGCCGTACGCGGGATCGGAGTTCTCGACCTCCGCAGAGAGCCGCCCTTCGTTGGAGCGCAGAACGAGAACGCCACGATGACCGATCGTCGCGCGGAAGTCGAACGTCGCGCCGTCGAGTCGGACCGCTTGCTGGACCTCGTCCGCAAGAGCGTGCGCTTCGTCGGACGACAGGTCGCGTCCCACCCTGCGATCGACGATCGTCCAACTGTCGCCGTCTGGCTCGACCGTGGCGAAGTTGACGCGGTAAGCGAGGTCGCCGGTGCCGACATCTAATCCCGCCCCCACGGCCTCCAATGGGCCTCGCCCGGTGTGGTGCTCGTGCGGGTCGTATCCGAGCACGGCGAAGACCGCGATGTCGGACTCGGGAGCGATCCCCTCACCGACGGTCGTTACGTACCCGTTGCGGCCGCGTGCCGCGAGGGCGTCCAAACGTGGTGTTCGTGCGGCTTCGAGCGGTGTCTTGTCGCCGAGTTGCGGGATCGGCTCGTCGCCAAGCCCGTCGAGGATCACGTAAACCACGTTCTTCGGGCTCACGCCACGGCCTTCACGATCGCTGCGAACTCGGCGGCATCCAAAGACGCGCCGCCGACGAGTGCTCCGTCGATGTCGGGCTGCCCGAGCAGGGCCTTGGCATTGCCCGCTTTCACACTCCCGCCGTACTGGATGCGGATCGCCTGTGCGACTTCAGCACCAGACGTCTGCTCGACGACCTTACGGATGTGAGCGATCGTAGACTGTGCGTCATCCGGGGTGGCCGTCCTGCCTGTTCCGATGCACCAGATGGGCTCGTACGCGATCACCATCTCGGCAGCGTTGCCCGGTTTGATCCCCTCTAATGCCGCCCGGATCTGCGTCTCGACTTTGCTCTCCGTTTCGCCTCTCTCGCGCTCCGGCTCGGTCTCGCCGCAACAGACGATCGGGGTCAGCCCTGCAGCAAACGCGGCGCGCACTTTCTTGTTGACGTTCTCGTCGGTCTCGCCAAACAGCTCGCGGCGCTCGGAGTGGCCGACGATCACGTAGTCGACTTGCAGTGCGGCGAGCATCCCGGGTGAGACCTCGCCGGTGAACGCGCCCGCCGTTTCGAAGTGCATGTTCTGGGCGCCGAGACCGAAGCTGTAGCGGTCGGAATCGATGAGTGTCTGGATGGTGCGTAGTGATGTGAACGGTGGGCAAACGACAACTTCGCATGCCGCGTAGTCATGCCCTGCCAGCTCGTGTGCTAGTTGCTGCACGAGTCGCATCGCCTCGAGATGCGTTTCGTTCATCTTCCAATTGCCTGCAATGATCGGTGTCCTCATTACCCCTTCTTTCACGCGTCTCGACGTCACGAAGTTGACCGGTTTGCGGCGCGCTCGAGCGCGGCGATGCCCGGCAGCTCCTTGCCTTCCAGGAACTCGAGCGAGGCCCCGCCGCCCGTCGACAGATGCGTCACATCGCGCGCCATGCCGAGTCCTCGCAGCGCGGCCGCCGAATCGCCGCCTCCAACCACCGTATACGCGCCGTTCTTCGTCGCCTTGGCGACGGCTTGTGCGACCGCGGTGGTGCCTTTGGAGTAGTCGTCGACCTCGAAGATCCCCATCGGTCCGTTCCACAAGACGGTGCGAGCGTCATCGATCACCGAGGCGAAAGAACGCGAAGTCTCAGGTCCGATGTCGAGGCCCATCCTGTCGCCGATGTCCGCGAGCTCGACGGTTTCGTGCGCGGCACCTTCGTCGGTCGAGTCGGCGGCGACGACGTCTGCCGGAAGATGGATCGCGATGTCGCGCGCCTTTGCTCGACGCAGCACTTCGGCGACCTCTTCTAACC
>JALZGD010000085.1:5657-9189 GCA_030861205.1 Actinomycetota bacterium | reverse complement strand
CTCTATAGGTGGCCGAATGGTGTCGAGGCGCCCGACGACGCGTTCTACCAGAAACGCGTTCCGCTAAAGGGAAGGCCGGAATGGCTCCGGACGGTAACCGTGTCGTTCCCGAGCGGACGCACGGCAGAGATGATCTGTTTGGTCGATGGGGCCCACGTCGCGTTCGCGGCAAACCTTGGCTGCATCGATCTGAACCCGTGGCCCGTTCGAAGGAGTGACGTCGATCATCCCGACGAGTTGCGGATCGATCTGGATCCCACGCCGGACGTGCCGTACGAGCACGTTCGCGAAGTCGCGATGGCAGCGCGCGACGTCCTGACCGAAGTCTCTCTCGCGGGTTGGCCCAAGACCTCCGGGAAGAGAGGCATGCATATCTACGTTCGCATCGAGCCGCGCTGGACGTTTACCGAGGTCCGCAGGGCCGCGCTCGCGTTCGCACGTGCCGTTAATAGGCGCGTCCCGGACATCTCCACAACGGCGTGGTGGAAGGAGGAGCGCTTCGGCGTCTTCATCGACTACAACCAGAACGCTCGCGATCGCACGATCGCGTCGGCTTACTCCGTTCGCCCAGTTGCCGGCGCTCGCGTCTCTTGTCCGATCTCGTGGGACGAAGTGCCAGATGTGGACCCGTCGGCATTCACACTCGAGACCGTTCCGGATCGCTTTCGCTCGATCGGAGATCCCGGTGCCGGCATAGACGACGCGCGAGGGTCCCTCGATCACCTTCTGCAGCTTGCCGAAGAGGACGACCGAAAAGGTCTCGAAGAGGCACCGTTGCCGCCGCATTTCCCGAAGGGGGCGAACGAGCCGCGGAGGGTTGCGCCGTCTCGACGGCGCAAAGATCCCTAACCCGGTCGGCCGAGCTGTTCGAACGTGCACTCCGCCGGAGGTTTGTCGGGTCGCCACCTCAGGAAGGTCGTTGCATGTCGGAACCGGTCGCCCTGGAGGTGGTCGTAGGCCACCTCGCACACCAGGTCGGGCGTGACGGGGAGCCACGTCGTCGCCAAATCGTGCGCCCACCTGCTCGGCCCTCCCGGCGCGCGGCCGCGCGTGAAACTGCTTTCGCCTGCATGCTTCTCCATCAGCTTCAATAGCTCCCGGCGTTCATCGGCCTTGAAGGACGACGTGTGTCCCACGTAGTGCAGCACGTCTCCCTGATAGAGACCCAGCAACAACGAGCCAACGCCGTCTTTCGTCTTCGACAATCTGTAGCCACCGACAACGCAGTCCGCGGTTCTCTTGTGCTTGACCTTGACCCAGCCTCGTTTGTTCGGGAGGTACGGGGAGTCGAGCCGCTTGGCGACGATGCCATCGAGACCCAGCGCCTCTAGGTCTGTGAACCAGCGTGCGGCCTCATGTGGATCGGACGTGGCGGGCCCGACGACAACCTGGCGGCCACGTCCCGTGGCGAGATCGCGCAGCTCCTGTGACGTCACGGGCGCGCTGAGTACGGATTCCAACATCTCTCGTCGCGTCGTAAGCGGCTCCGGCCGCAGATCTCTGTCCAGACCGAGGAGATCGAAGACCACGACGCTTGCCGGCGTGTCGTCGGCGAGCAAGCGCACGCGGGATTCCGCAGGATGGATCCTCAGTAGCAGAGCCTCGAAGGCGAGACCGTGCCGGGATGGAATCACGATCTCGCAATCGACCACAGAGCCGGCGGGCAAGGCATCGGCGAGCGGCGCAGGAAGCTCGGGAAAGTAGCGCTTGAGATCGCGACGGTCGCGGCTATGGATGACCACCTCCGGTGGATCGCACCAGACGATCGCACGGAAGCCGTCCCACTTCGGCTCGTACAGCCACTCGTCGCCTGCAGGTATCTCGTCGGCTAACTTCGCAAGCATCGGTTGCAGTGGTGGTGGGAAAGGCAGGCTCATGGCCATACATCTTGCAGGGCCGCGCAATAGTTCGCGTAAGGAACGCGTCGCGTGACGTTGGAGAACGCCCAGATATCGGAGCTACTCGCTCGAGCAGGCGACGAGCGGCAAGGCGAGCGCCAGCGGGCCTATAGGCGCGCTGCTCGTCATGCGCTGATGTGGCCGGAGCAGGCCTCCGACGTCCTCGACGAGGGGCGGTCGTTGACGGAGCTCAGCGCTCTCGGTCCGCGACTGTCGGGCCTCGTGAGATCGTGGTTGACCGATGCGCCGGAGGTTCCCGACGCTCCACCGACGCGCAGGGGGTTCATGTCCTTCGCGCACGCACTCGAGGTGACCGGCCGCAACCCAGCTTTCGCGGAAGCGTTGCGCGGTGACCTTCAGATGCACACGACCGAGAGCGACGGCTCACTGACTGCGGGGGAGATGGCCGGGGCCGCCATCGACCTCGGCTACGAGTACATCGCGATCACCGACCACTCCGTCGGGCTGAAGATCGCCGGTGGCATGTCGATCGAGCAGATGCGCGCGCAGCGAGAAGGTTTGGACGTCTTGAACGAGCGTCTCGCGTCAGAGACGCACGACTTTCAGGTTCTCCGCTCGATCGAGATGAATCTTGATCAGAACGGCAATGGCGATCTATCGAGTGAGGACCTGGAGGGACTCGACATCGTCGTCGGGTCGTTCCATTCGAAACTCCGACGACAGGAGGATCAAACGGAGCGCGGGATCAGAGCGGTGTCCAATCCCGATGTCCACATCCTTGGTCATCCTCGCGGGCGCATGTTCAACAGCCGTGTCGGCGTGCTGGGCGATTGGGACAGCATCTTCGACGCGGCGGCCGAGCACCACACGGCACTCGAGCTGAACAGTCACCCCAATAGGCAGGACCTCGACGTCGAATCGTTGATAGTCGCTCGTGACTCGGGGTGCATGTTCTCGATAGGGACCGACGCTCACGTCGATTGGGAGATGCGATTCGTGGATCTCGGTATGGCGGCAGCGCTCGAGGCAGATATCCCGCAAGAGCGGATCCTCAATTTCATGCCGCGCGAGCAGCTGCTCGCGTGGGTCGCTGAAAGCAACTCTCGTAAGGTTCGTTGATGACTTACGGGAGTAGGTCTCGGCCGTGGGCGGGATCGAGATCCGCATGACGGAACACGTTGCGGTGACGGTCATCGGCCGCGACCGGCCCGGGATAGCTGCTGCGGTCACGAGGGTGCTTCTCGAAAGTGGATGCAACCTCGAGGACGTCACGTCCACGATCCTTCGCGGGCATTTCTCGATGACGATGATCGTTCAATCGGCGAGCACTGGGGCTGAGTTGCAGCAGGCTCTTGCGGCCGTCGCGACGGATCTCGGGCTCGTCACATCCGTGAAGCCGGTAGAGGATGCCGCTACCGGCGTTGTTGGTCCGACCCACATGGTCTCGGTTTACGGGTCCGATCGACCCGGCATCGTATTCGCGGTGGCCGACGTACTGGCTAAGAACGAGGCGAACATCACCGACCTCACGTCGCGCGTTATCGGGACCGAAGACCAGCGCGTGTATGCATTGATGCTCGAGGTCATGTTGCCCGATGCCCAAACCGTCGAACGTGAGCTCGCGTCCCTGCGCGCTTCGCTCGAGGTCGACGTAAGCGTCCACCCGATCGAGC
>JALZGD010000085.1:4891-5647 GCA_030861205.1 Actinomycetota bacterium | reverse complement strand
GATCTCCTGTAGGGGTGGCGGTCCGTCCCGTAGTCCGTTTGCCCCATCCCGTCCTCAAGCAAGTAGCGGCGGGACGTGGGACGACATCGTTGTTCGAGGATCTGATCGACACGATGCACGCATCGCCTGCATGTGTCGGGCTGGCGGCCAATCAGCTCGGCGTCCTCGCCCGAGCGTTCGTGGTCGACGTCACCGGCCACTCCAAGACGACCACCTGTCACGGGCTCATCGCAATAGTGGAGCCGCGGATCGTGCAAGACGAGGGCCGCGCCATCGCCCGCGAGGGATGCATGAGCGTTCCCGATCTCACTGCCGATGTCGCACGCGCTTCCTCGATCGTGGTTGCCGGGACGTCGCCGGACGGTCGCGCACTCGAGATCTCAACCGACGGATTCGAGGCCCGCGCCATCCAGCATGAGATCGATCATCTGGACGGGATGCTGATCCTCGACCGCGTTGCGTCCCTCGCAACGGGCGTGTTCCGCCGCAAGGTTTACCGCTAGTTGTGACAGATCATCCGGTCGCCGTGACGACAGGAGTCATCGACGCGATGGCGACGCGGTTCCGCCCTCGATGCTTGGCTTCGTAGAGCGCCGCATCTGCAGCCCGCACCAGTGTCTCGACGTCGCTTCCGGATTGCGGCGATGTAGCGACGCCAATGCTGATCGTGATCGGGCGAGGCGACTCGACGTCCCGCATCGACGCTCGCAGGCGCTCGGCGACGACGGCAGCTTCTTGGCGCGAGCAGTTCGGGAG
>JALZGD010000085.1:1735-4881 GCA_030861205.1 Actinomycetota bacterium | reverse complement strand
ATGATGGCGAATTCTTCGCCTCCGTAGCGAGCGGCCGTATCGAAGTCGCGGCACGCTCGTGAAACAGCCCACGCTACCTGTGCCAACACGTCGTCTCCGAGTTGGTGGCCATAGTCGTCGTTGAACGACTTGAAGTGGTCGATGTCGAGTAATGCCAGCGACACATCGTCGCCGTTCCTAGAAGCCCTCGATAGCTCGCGCGTCAGCGTCTCCTCGAAGCTACGGCGATTGGCGATCCCGGTGAGACCATCGGTCTCGGCCAATCGCCTGATCGTTTTCAGCAGGCGCGCGCTATGAAGCGCAAGTGAGCCATGTGCCGCGAATTGGTTCATCGCTCGGAGAGTGCGGCGATCCATAGAGCCTTTGCGGAGCTCGACGACCATCACGCCTTGGGGCCGGCCCTCTGCGAGCAAGGGGAATATCAACAGGTGAGTCGCGCCGGGCATCAGGGACGCGATGACCGGGTTGGCATCTGGGTCGACGGCGGTGAGGGCGAGCGGCTCTCTCTTGTCCCACGACCGTTTCATCTGAGCATCGGGCTCGCGGCGCGCGACCGTGTTGTCGAGCCGCATGCCGTGGAGCAGCGAGACCGCGTCGTCCTCCAGCGCGAACACGGCGATGCGCTTGCAGCCAAAGGCTTCCGCGGTTTGGGTTACGAGCTTGTGCGCAATCGCATCGACTTCTTCCTCTGTTTCCAGGTCTTGCGCAAGACGCGAGAACGACTCGGCTTCGTGCTTGCCGCGGCGTAATTGCCGCTCGTTGATCGAGGAGAACAACGCGGTCGCTGCCACTACGAGCCAGAAAGCGCCCATGAACATCCACATGCGGTTCAACTGTGGGTCGATGCGCTCCGGCCCGAAGAATCCGTTCGAGAGCGCCCAGTACCCCGCATAGATAACGAGCGAATCCCACAGTGCGACCTTGACGCCCGTCCGGTACGAAGCCAAGAGCGTGACCGCGATCAAGTGCAGATAGACCATGAAACGAAGCGGGCTGATCGCGTCGCCGGTTGCGAATGTCGCCCACCCGATAAAAAGACCGTCGGCGATCAACATCATCCCGGCTGTTTGGCGGGTCGCTATCCGCCCGCGACTCATCCAGCGTGCGAGTTGGGCTCCGATGACTAATGTGAGATAGAGGGACGAACCCACGACGATCGTCGACATGTCGAGATCGATGGTCGACCGTGCGTAGAACGAGAAGACGACCGCAACGATCGCCAGGCAGATACGAAGGCCTTGCAGATAGGTCATCCGCTCTGACAGCGAGACGAGGTCGGACCGTGCTCCGGGGTTCGAGCTCATTCGAACACCACCAGCTCTCCGTCCGGCTCGGGCGATCCGATCATCAGCTTGGGGTCGCGCTTGTCGATGCGGTCCTGAGCGAGCAGGAACGCGACTACCAAGAGCGCAAGTAGCGCAGGGAAAGCAACGTCCCTAGCGGCGCGCCCCAGCTCGTGCACGAGACCGCCCGAGGAGCGAGCGACGGCAGTTTGATCGGACCGCGAGGTGAGGTCTCGGCGGTCGGTGAAGCTAAGCGGATGCGAGACTCGGAAAGGACCGCGGCGGGCCGCGTGGCGATGGATCGCGGACGCACGCTTGTGTTCGCGAGTGGTGCCGACCGATGTACCGAGAGTGGGCGTGTGCTGCCGCACCACCGCGCGATCGGAGATCGCTTCAGGGGACGGAAGAACCTTTTCGACGACACCTTTGACTGTCGTGACGACCTTTTTCACGATGCGCTCGGGGTCCGGCCGTGTCGCCCCCGTTATGGGTTCGGTGGTGCGTGTGACCGTGTCGGCGACGCCGCCGGCCGTATCCGTCAATGAGGAGACCGGATCCGTCGTCGGGTCGGCGATGCGGGGGACCGATGCATCGCTAAGTGAGCTCGCGACCGTTCGGGTGACGGCAGTGGGTGACGGCACGGCCGCGTGAGCACTGCCGCACAACGCGACGGCGACGGCGCCGCACGACATGACGGCCACCACTGATAGGCCTCGTCCCAAGCTCGCCCCTTTCGCGGCACGATCCGAGGCGACAGCCCTCCCAGTCGTACGTCCGGCGCGCCGGATAGTGCCCTGCTTACGTATCGGCGCTCCCGCGCCCCCGCTTGAGCGGTTGGCGGCTTTGCAAATATGCATAAGAACGCATAGATTTGCAAAATGAGACGCACGGGCACGATGACCCTCGAGAAGCTGCGGGATGCGAGCCGCTAGGCGTCGGGACCTGTTGCGCATCCTGCACGAGGGAAAGGCGGCATCCCAAGACGAGATCGTCTCGCGTTTGCGTGCCGCCGGGCACGACGTGACGCAGGCAACCGTCTCGCGCGACCTGAAAGACATAGGCGCGGCAAAGCTTCGGGTGAACGGCGGTTTCGTCTACCGACTAGCAGACGACATCGTCCACGGGACCGGGGATCTGATCGCGCGCAACCTCGCGAGAACGCTCGAGGAGTTCGTCGTAGATGTCCGCGTGGGCGGGAACCTCGTAGTGGTGTCGACGGCCCCCGGGCATGCGCCGGCGGTCGCGCGCGCTATCGACATGAGTGAGTTGCCCGAGGTCCTCGGGACCGTGGCCGGCGACGACACGATCTTCGTCGCGGCCCAGGACGAATCGACTGCCGTTGCCCTCGCCGAACGGTGGGGACGCTTTGATCGCCAGGAGGAAGCTCGATGAAGAAAGTGGTCCTTGCGTATTCGGGGGGTCTCGACACGTCTGTCGCGATCGCGTGGTTGAAGGAACATGGGTGGGACGTCGTCGCGACGGCAGTCGATGTCGGGCAGCCCGGCGATCTGCAGAGCGCGATCGGCCGAGCCGCTGCACTCGGGGCCGTCGACTCCTACCTCATCGACGCCCGCGACCGCTTCGCCGAGGAATTCGTCGTGCCGGCGTTGAAGATGAATGCGCTCTACCAGGGCTGCTACCCGCTCGTATCAGCGTTGTCTCGTCCACTGATCGCGGAGGAACTCGTCCGGGTCGCGCGATCGACCGGAGCGACGGCCGTGGCCCACGGCTGCACCGGTAAGGGCAACGATCAGGTGCGGTTCGAGCTCGCCTACCAGACACTCGCGCCGGAGCTGGCGATCATTGCGCCCTGGCGCGAGTGGGACATCGTCTCGCGCGAAGACGCGATCGATTACGCGAACT
>JALZGD010000085.1:1271-1725 GCA_030861205.1 Actinomycetota bacterium | reverse complement strand
GCCCCGGTAAGGGCAACGATCAGGTGCGGTTCGAGGTGTCGCTTGGCGCACTCGCGCCGGATCTCGAAGTGCTGGCCCCGGTCCGCGACTGGGGGATGAATCGCGCCGACACGCTCACTTTTGCCGAGCAGCGAGGGCTCCCGATCTCGACGACGCGTTCCTCGGCGTATTCGATAGACGAGAACCTGTGGGGGAGGAGCATCGAATGCGGGGTTCTCGAAGATCCGTGGGTTGGGCCTCCGGAAGACATCTATGAGCTAACGGTCGCGACCGTCGATGCTCCGCGGCGGCCGACCTCGCTCGAGATCTCCTTCGATTCCGGCGTGCCGGTGTCGATCGATGGTGAGGACCTGGCTGCGGTTCACGCGATCGACCGGTGCGGCAAACTCGCCGGCGAATACGGAATCGGACGGATCGACCACGTAGAGGATCGTCTGGTCGGCATCAAGTCTCG
>JALZGD010000085.1:0-1261 GCA_030861205.1 Actinomycetota bacterium | reverse complement strand
CTACGAGGCACCGGCCGCAGTGACGCTCGTCACCGCACATGCGGCGCTTGAATCGTTGACGCTCGAGAGGTCTCTAGCCAAGGAGAAGCGACGGCTCGACGCGCTGTGGGCGGACCTCGTTTACGAGGGGCTGTGGTTCTCGCCGGTGAAGAAAGCGATCGATGCGTTCGCAGAAGAGGCCCAACGATCTGTCACCGGCGACGTTCGCGTCGATCTCGAGCCGGGCACATGTCGGGTCAGCGGACGTAGGTCGCCCCATTCCTTGTACGACATGGGCCTGGCGACGTACGACGAGGGCGATTCGTTCGAACATTCGGACGCTTCGGGTTTCGTCAGGTTGTGGGGTCTTTCGACGAAGAAGTGGGCGAAGACAAACCTATGACGGTCACGTGGGGGGGCCGCTTCGAGCGCGGGCCCCACCCCTCGATGCTCGCGTTCACGACGTCGCTCGACGTAGACATCAGGTTGTTGCCCTACGACCTTGCAGCCACGAAAGCTCACGCTCGAACGCTTGTCTCGGCGGGGTTGCTCGATCGGAGCGAGTTGCCAGAGGTGGACGCGGCGTGCGCAGACATCGCTGCTCGATTCGAGCGAGGAGAGTCGCTCGCCGGGACTCAGGACGAAGACGTTCACTCGCTGGTCGAACGCTTACTTACCGAGAAACTCGGCGACACGGGTGCGCGTATCCATGCCGGCCGGAGTCGCAACGATCTCGTCGTTACCGATCTGCGGATGTCGTGCCGCGACGCGTCGGCGAACCTGATCGACTCCGTGACGAGCCTGATCGAGTCGATCGCGACGTTCGCCGAGAGCCAGGCAGACACGCTGATGCCGGGATACACGCACCTGCAGCGCGCTCAACCGGTCTCGGTTGGTTTCCATATGCTCGCTCACGGATTCGCGCTCGCGCGCGACGCGGCGCGCTTCCGAGCTGCGTACGAGGCAGCCGACGTCAGCACGCTCGGCGCGGGAGCACTGGCCGGAACGACCCTTGGGCTGGATGTGGATGTCGCGGCGCGTGAGCTCGGGTTCGACGACGTCTTCGACAACGCGATGGACGCTGTCTCCGACCGAGATTTCGCGTGCGACCTCGTCTATGCGTGTGGCCTCTGCTGTTTGCACCTGTCGCGTCTCGCAGAGGAGATCGTTCTGTGGACCTCGGCGGAATTCGGATTCGCGCGCATCGCCGACGACTGGTCCACCGGCTCGAGCATGATGCCGCAGAAGCGCAATCCCGACGTGGCCGAATTGGTCCGCGGCC